>CAZJDS010000025.1:0-17220 GCA_964544795.1 uncultured Alkaliflexus sp.
TTTTGATTAAAACATCTCATGTAAAGTTCAATATTTAGATAAAAAAATATTTTTAAATTATCAGCAAAATACACGTATGTATTTCAACAGCTCCATAGAAACAGTATTTTATAGTTGTATTAGATCTCAACCCTACGGGACTTCTATGTTTATTGGGATTGTCTCTTTTACAAAGATCATGCCCCTGGGGCTTTATATGTTTTAAGACGAATTTATTAATAGTTGGAATTTATTACAATGTTGCTTTTATACTGCATCGTTATTTTAACAAAAATGATCTTTAAAATAAAAAGCGACTAAAAGTCTTACAATCAGCATATCAAAAGATAAATCTTTTTCAGAATGGAATAAATTGCAAAAAAACTTTATAGTTGACGTACTTTGGTATATTTTAAGCGTCAAAAGAAAAATAGATCCCCCACTCACAAATTGGGAGGTTTATTTTAGTGAAAGAATAGTTTTATGGTAATATAGTTAATAAAAAAATATCCGAAATCTTCTTTACGCCGTAAAATAGGATCTCGCTATTAATCAGAACTCTTTAAAAAAAAGAGAATTGAAAAATTTGCTACTTAAAGTTTAACAAACTAGTTCGAAATCATAATGAGTGAAAATCAAACCACAAGAATTAACAAATACCTCAGTGAAGTAGGCTTTTGTTCTCGTCGTGAGGCGGACAGACTTATAGAGCAGGGGAAAGTTACCATCAATGGCAAAGTGCCAGAAATGGGTACAAAAATAGCTACTGGAGATGAAGTGAGGGTGAATGGCAAAAGAATATCCACTCCAAAAGATCCACACGTCTATATCGCATTTAACAAACCTGTGGGTATTGTTTGCACTACCGACACAAAAGGAGAAAAGAACAATATTATAGATTACATCAACCATCCCAAGCGCATCTTTCATATTGGAAGACTGGACAAAGATAGTCAGGGGTTAATACTTCTCACCAGCGATGGCGATATTGTCAACAAAATTTTACGTGCGGGCAACAATCATGAAAAAGAGTATATTGTAACGGTAGATCGCCCTATCACCGCGGAGTTTATTCGAAGAATGGGAAATGGAGTTCCTATTTTAGACACCGTAACAAAAAAATGTCAAGTAAAGAAGGTAGATCAATTCACTTTCAACATCATACTTACGCAAGGACTCAACAGACAAATAAGACGCATGTGCCAGTATTTGGGTTACAATGTAACATCACTTAACCGAATAAGAATCATGAATATTCGTCTGAACACCCCCATTGGAAAATGGGAAAACATACCTGCCAAACAATTAAAAGAAATTATGAAATTGGTATCCACCTCCAGCAAAACTCATAATTCTTAAAAAATAGCGTAACTTGCGCAACTTTTGCAAGAGGAATTTCTCTTGCCCATATTTATTTATACTATTACTATTTATGCAATTTGAATCATTAAAACTGATTGACCCAATTTTAAAAGCACTACAAGAAGAAGGTTATAAAACCCCCACTCCCATACAAGAAGAGTCCATCCCCATTTTATTAGAAGGCACTGATTTATTAGGATGCGCCCAAACTGGAACAGGAAAAACCGCTGCTTTTGCCATTCCCATTCTACAATTATTATACGAGAGCAGAGATCAAAACCGAAAACGCAAAATAAAAGCACTCATTGTTACCCCCACTCGTGAATTATCTATTCAAATTGAAGAGAGTTTTAACTCTTACGGACGACACACTGGATTAAAAAGCACGGTTGTTTTTGGAGGAGTAAACCAAAACCCACAAGTCAACGCATTGCGCGCGGGAGTTGATATTCTAATTGCCACACCAGGTCGCTTACTGGATTTGATGAACCAAGGACACATCTCCCTTCGCGATGTGGAGTATTTTGTATTGGATGAAGCAGATCGCATGTTGGATATGGGATTTATTCATGATGTACGAAGATTATTAACTGCTTTGCCTAAAAAAAGGCAGTCGCTTTTCTTTTCAGCCACCATGCCTCCTGAAATTGTAAAACTCGCAAGCACAATTCTACACAATCCAAAAAAGGTTAGCGTCACTCCTGTTTCATCAACAGTGGACATCATTCAACAGCAGGTCTATTTTGTGGACAAAGGCAATAAAACTTCGCTATTGCTGGACATTCTAAAAGATAAAAAAATAAAAACAGTATTGGTCTTTACACGTACAAAGCATGGAGCAGATAAGGTGGTTAAGGTTTTAATCAAAAACAACATTAAAGCCGAAGCCATTCATGGAAACAAGGCGCAAAACGCTCGTCAGCGAGCATTAAGTAACTTTAAAGATCAAACAACAAGGGTATTGGTCGCCACAGATATTGCCGCCAGAGGAATTGATGTGGATGATTTAGGATATGTGATCAATTATGAGATCTCTAATATTGCTGAAACATACGTCCATCGAATAGGGCGAACTGGTCGTGCTGGAGCTGAAGGAACCGCCTTCTCATTTTGCGATGCCACTGAAAAACCCTATTTGAAGGATGTGGAGAAACTCATCGGTAAAAAGATTCCTGTAGTTGAGGACCATCCTTTTCCATTGATGGATCACAATCCTGAGCCCCCGGTAAAGCAGCAAAGACAGAGACCCGCACGAAGCCATAAGGCAGGTGATAGAAACACCAGAAACACGCCCAACAAATATGGGAAATCAGGATCCTCACGAAGAAGTCGGTAATTTGTATAAATAAGAGAAACAATTCTTTTTGATCTTTATCAAACATTTAGAGCCTATTTCTTTAACAGAAATAGGCTTTGTTCTTTTCTTTAGCCGCTCTTGTTGATATTTTATAATTTCAAAAAAGAGATATGAAGTTTTAACTTAACAACAACAATAATCGACCTGATGTGTTTAGTAATAAACCGATTCTCCCAAAGATAAATAAAATTTTAATTTAGATTTTAGACACGTGGATAACAACAACTTCGCTTCTTTTCTTGAAGCCTATAAAAAGAAAATTACACATCTTTTTAACAACCAAAATGGTCATCACCCATCAACAACAGAGAGAGGGATGTCGCCTCAACTGCTTTCTGAAATATTAGAAACCAATCCATTGACGACCTTTATCCCCAAGGAATACGGCGGTTTTGGAGGAAATGTTTCAGAGATGCTCACTCTATTAGAAACCTCCGCTTATCACTCTCTACCACTATCGCTAATGATGGGCATCAACGGAGCATTATTTTTGCAACCAATGGCCAATTATGGTCAAGAAGAAGCAAAAATAGCAGTCTTTGAGCGCATCCTTAAACACAAAGGAATGGGCGGATTGATGATTACTGAACCTGATTATGGTTCGGAAGCATTGAAAATGCAAACTAACTTTTCAAAAGAAGGAGATAACTATCACATAAAAGGATTAAAACACTGGGCAGGGCTGACAGGTAGAGCCAATTTTTGGTTAATGACGGCAAGAGAGAAAAATCCATCTGGAGATTTGGAGCGCGACATCAGTTTCTTTATTCATGATGCACGTAATGGGGGAATAGAGGTAGAAGAGTATTTCAACAATCTGGGTCTATACCTACTTCCCTATGGACGAAACCGCGTTGACATCCATGTGCCAGCAAGTTATAAACTCACCCCCAGAAGTACGGGCGTTGGATTAATGCTTGATTTACTTCATCGAAGCCGATTTCAGTTTCCAGGAATGGCCACTGGATTTCTACGTAGATTATTAGATGAAGCTCTTCTACACAGTAAAAGCCGAATAGTAGGCGGAACTCACCTTCTTGCATACGATCAGGTAAAAGAACGGTTGTCTCAAATTCAATCCTATTACACAGTAAGCTCTGCCATGAGTAGTTTTATCAGCGAAAATATACCACAACAAAAGGATCTTTCAAGAATGGATCTTGTGGCCAACTCTGTTAAAACGATTGTAACAGATTATATGCAAGCCGCAGCACAAAGCTTTTTGCAATTAGTGGGTGCAAAAGGGTACAGATTAGACCATTTGGCTGGACGTGCAGTCATCGACAGCCGCCCTTTCCAAATATTTGAAGGTTCTAATGACATTCTTTATCAACAGATTACAGAGTCAGCATTTAAGCTTATGCGAAAAACAAAAGTTAGTGTACTCTATGATTTCCTAAAAGAGTATAAATATACCAGCAAGGCTTCTGCCTATTTTAAAACCATTTTTCAATTCGAGGTCGATCCAAAGCTCCCTCAACGAAAATCCATCCAGTTGGGGCAAATCATTGCACGACT
The DNA here is from genome assembly GCA_964544795.1 of uncultured Alkaliflexus sp. GTDB lineage: Bacteria > Bacteroidota > Bacteroidia > Bacteroidales > Marinilabiliaceae > CAZHHH01. The sequence goes on from CAZJDS010000025.1 coordinate 4,217, forward strand.
TATTTCTATGAATATGACTATAGAGCTGGGAATAAAGGGATTTAACAAAGAGATGATTGCCAACAGCCTAATAACTTTACAACATGAAATCCATAGTATTGCAACATCTTATAATATAACCAAAACAGCCAACTTTATAGAAGATTACAAAATAGGCAGCCGTTGGTTGGATTATCTAACTCCTATTCCTGTTTCAAAATAAATTGAAAAAAAATAATAGAGGAAGGTAGTTAGCTACTGACCTCTTTTAAAAAAATAGAAAAATAAATAGCGTAGTAATTTCATTGCGCTATTTTCTTTTGACACCTAAGTTTTTCACTTTCTATGCCTATATTAAAACCACTCAGAGAATAGAGTCCTTCCAAAACAGTCAAAACCCGCAACTGCCATATAGTCCATTTTTATGTTTTGCCGCTGTCATATAGTCATCTGCGCAATGGTGGCTATGTCATTATTACCTATTAATGAGGATGGTACATCCTTTGATATTATATAAGCGAAATCACATATTATGATTTTTAAAATATAATGTTTAACTAAAATAGGAGGACTAAATTATGACACTTATCAGACGTTTTAACAATCAGTATCCTGACATCAGCAATGTATTCGATGATTTCTTCGGAGGAAGTGCATTTCCTACTGCACAAGGTACAAGAAGCGTTCCTTCCATTAATGTGAAAGAGACAGAAGATGAATATAATATTGAAGTTGCTGCTCCAGGTTTAAAAAAGGACAATTTTAAGGTGGAAGTTCACAACAATGTTCTTACTCTTTCTTACGAAGATGAAGAGAGCCAAGAACAAGAAGAGAAGGGATACACTCGCAGAGAGTTTTCATACTCTGGATTCCGCCGCTCATTCTCAATTCCACGTAACGAAGTGGATGAATCCAAGATTGATGCTTCGTACAAAGACGGAATTCTGAGGGTGACGCTTCACAAACGTGAAGAGGTTAAACCCAAACCCGCCAGAATGATTTCCATTAAATAAAAGGAAGTACGCAAAACTAAATGATAAAAGAGGCTGTCTAAAAAGTATAGACAGCCTCTTTTGTTATGATGAGAAAACATTACTTTCGGCTTAATAATGCCATAAATCCTGTTCAAATGTAAATATCTCGTTTTTGATCCTTTGTGCTTCTAAAGCTGCGTCAATACCTACGGCGTAAGATTCAATGTTTCGGTTGTTATAAACATTGGTCTCTTGGGTAATATAACTACCAAAATAACGCTTTATAAAAACATCATCGAAGGATCTTCGCTGCGCATCATTTGTCGCATTAAACACCTCATGTTTGGCCATCAAATCACGCGCTTCAGGAAAGTAAATCCAAAATGTTTGACGTTTTACCATCTCTCCTGCTTCATTGGCATACTCTCTAATGGGACAGATGCCTAAGATGCGAACATCCATGCGAGAATAAGTTTTATCAAAGTACCAAACCTCTTTAACTAAAAGCTGCTTCACTTCATCAACTCTTACATTTGTTGATATCTCTTGCTGGGTAATCTCACCAGTTTCTGGATTAACTACTTCTTGCATTTCAGTTGCTGCTCCCATAACATTCTGAACATCATCCCATCCTATCATAATTCGAAACTCATCATCATTTATTGAATAAGCGGGCAGTCCTTCATATTGAATTCCATGCAAGAAAAGTCCAATTAAACTATATCGATCGTCTCTAAAGTCAGTGGGATAATAGAGTGGAAGATTGATCTTTTCGCGTAAGTCGATAACTCGCCAAACTCTTTTTGACCAAACAATATCTGCCTCTCGCAAAGAGGGGTATGGAATTGGCTTTTTGTTAGCAATATGCTCTTTTTCAAAGATATTGTCTAATGGTCGGGCGGAAAGGATCTCTTCCTGTGCATTATTTTGGATAAGCCCAAAACCACATCCAAAAAACAGTAAAATAATAAAAATATGTTTTCTCATTGTTGTATAATTTAAGATCTTTATAAAATCAAAAATAATTTGGTTAATCAATAACTAAAGCTATGGCTCCTAAAGATCGAGTACGACCGTCTGGACCTACTGCTTCTATATCAGTGATAAATACTTGCTGACCTCTCGTTGTTCTTCTAAGCATATCTTTTTGCTCGTCGGTAAAAAAGGTGCTGTTGGAGTCAAAATTCCGAACATAACCGCCTATAGTGGTTGAAACACTAAATTTGGTGATTTTAAATTTAAGATCAAATTCAAAATTCTCCATGTCGGCTACAATCCCCATTTGTGCGACCAAAAGTGCTTTGGGGATTGATCCACCTCGCTGATTGTTAACCTTGGCAACGGGATCAGGAACTCTTTTTACACGAAAAACTTTATTTCCTAATCTCTGAGCTTTTCCATCTATATCCGCACTAACGGAGATAACAGCGTCTCTACCTGCAGACCCAGGGTTAGGTCTAACTACGTAATCTCCTTGTTGTTTCACTATTCGTGCATTATTGATAGTAACTTTCAAATTCTCAGAAGCTATTCCAGGAGCAGATATTTCAACAGGATTGTCTACCCCTTCGTAAAAAACATTCATTTTTGAAGGTGAAATAACTACGTTAGGCTGTGCTACAAGGTATTCACCTTTAACTTGACGTATGTCATATGTTCCATCAGGTCTCATAACTGAAATGTCACCTGACCAAGTCTTTTTTCCAGTAGAAGTTGCAGGGATCTTCAATATTCCTCTTCCCTGATGAACACTTAATTCTTTTCCATCTACTTTTACAATGGGGGGTTGAGTAGTATCACGAGCAGCCATCATAATTTCAGCATAATATTCTCCACCTCTCATCACATAATCAGACTTAGGAATAACCAAAGGCTCAATGGAGTTAAACTTAAATGATTTCTCATCAATCTTGGTATAGAGATAGCGAACCACATCTGACTGCATATTTCGCACATCGGTCTGAATTTGACTCAAAAGTGCCATAGAAGCTGCCATTGGCACATTAGCAAACTTTTCACTCTCCCATGTCTTTTGAACATTATCCTTCATCGGTGGAGGATTGGTGTTCAATATCTTGGTTATATTATGCAATAAAGCAGTATCTTCATCATTGACAAAACTCTTCAGAAGATCTTTATACTGACCAATACGTTCCTTAAGATCTATGCTACGAGCAGATCCACGTTCCGTAATCATGAGCTGTGCTGCAATATCCTGATTAGACACTGAAGGGTATTCGTCGCCATCTTTATATTCAATACCATCTGCTGTAAAAACAAAGAGTTCTTTTAGACTTTGTATGTGAGCGACTAAACTATCGGCCTCTGCTTTTATTCGTTGACTTTTAGCAAAGCTGGAACCTACTTTAGTTTCATTCATAGCCATTGCACTGGCAAAATCCCCATACAAATAGTCTATTTTTGTCTCCACAGACTCTTTTGCTTGCAAAATACTGCGGTCTACCAAAAGAAAAGCATTTAATAATTCACCCGAAACATTTATCGCCAACAATGCAGTTAGGAAGAGATACATCATCCCAATCAGTTTTTGTCGAGGAGTTTCAGGACAGTTACCACCAGCCATAAGCTTAATATTGTATTAATGTATTCAACAATTAGTTTTTTTAAGTACGGCTATTTCCTGTACTCATAGCACTAAGCATATTGCCATAAATGGTGTTTAATTCACCTAATGTTTTTGACAAATTAGCAACTTCTTCCTTATAGGTAACAGTATCGGAGACCGATTCGTTCAGCTGATTACTTATTTCGCCCAAACTATTTGTCAGTTCTTTAGATGCTTCTACTTGCAAGTTTAAGCTGTTTAATTGTAATTCGTAAGCTGAGTTAATTAACGATAACTTCTCGTTGGTTTGAGCCAACTCTTCCGTATACTTTGCACTATTGCTTGACACATTTTCCAATTGTTGTTGCATAGATGTTCCAAAAGATTGGTAGGCACCAATCAATTCATCGGTACTAACCTTTACAGTTTCAACAAAACCATCTCCTACTGAAGAGAAGTTTTCTGCAAATGCCAATCCACTCTGAGAAACTGCTTTTGCAGCATCATCAAAGCTATTGCCTAAATTTTGAGCTGACTGACCAATTTGAGACTGTATTGTAGAAAATTCTCCAACACTATTTGAGGCTGCTTTCATACTTTGAGTATATGCATCTGTTGCCATAGTAGCATCTGAGAGATTAGACAAGCTTGAAGCAGTATTAGAAAGCTTTTTAAGACCATCAGTTAACTTATCAATAGTAGCTTGATCCAACTCGCCAGAACTTATTAATGCTTGAAGATCTCCGCCTCCAGAACGCCCTTGGCCAGAACCTGAATGATCTTTAGGCTCTAAGCCGATTAACTCTGGAAAGACGAGACTCCAATCTGGCATTTCGTGAGGAGGCTCAAACGCTGATAAAAAGAAAATAACAATCTCAGTACCCATTCCTACCAGCAACATGATACCTGCACCTTTGTAATGTTGAATTTTGAACAATGCACCTGCAAGTACCAGAGCAGCTCCAATACCATATACTTTAGCCATTATTTTCTTGTAGGCTGGACTGTTAAAAAATCCACTTCCACTCATGTTGTATAGATTAATTCAGATTTTTAAAAACTGCATTTCATTAATTGCCAATATAATCACGAACACAACGAAATCCAACATAAGACTTTGCAGAATCTTGGTATTCATAGGTACGCGTTGCATTTTGTAGAAAGAGTCCTACATCTTTCCACGAACCGCCACGAATCACTTTACGTTTCATAACGTGATGATCACCTGGTAATGCATTGTATTTATAATCGGGGCTTAAATCATGCATAAAAGCATAGGCAGTTTCATCAAATGCACTTGAAGTCCACTCCGCAACATTTCCGGCCATATCATAAAGACCAAAATCATTGGGTGCAAAAGAGGCAATCCGCATTGTGTGTATTCCTCCATCGTCACCATATCGTCCTCGTAATGGCTTGAAGTTTGCTAAGAAACAACCTTCGTTGTTTCTTGTGTACATACCACCCCATGGATATATGTTCTGATCTAATCCACCTCTGGCTGCATATTCCCACTGGGCCTCGCTTGGCAAGCGATATTTCATTACCACGGGCTGTCCTTTTGAACTCAAGAAATTATTCAACAATTCTGAACGCCAAATAGCAAAAGCAGTGGCTTGTTTCCAAGTAACACCTACCACAGGGTAATCATCAAATCCGGGATGCCAAAAATACATTTCTGTCCATGGCTCATTAAAAGAGTAGGTAAAATCAGAGATCCACACTAAGGTATCAGGATATACATTCACCTGATCTCTCATTATGAAAGCTGATCGATCATTTATTTCAATTCGTTCTCCAAATTGATTAATAACTTCACCTTCATAACGATTGGTTTCAAAATTATAGCGATTGGTTTTCTTGGCTGCTTGCTGCAAATCACGCCATTGATATTCATAAATCAATTTACGGGTATCAAATTCTTTCCTTCTAAAAAAACGTTCGTTTTCAGGAAAGTACATCTCTTCAAGAACCTCAGCATACTCTTCATTATTATACTGAAGTCGAGTTTTCCAGTTCAAATAAGGAGGATCTATAGGATTACCAAACCTGTCTTCCGAAATCAAAAACTCATCAAACTGCTCACCAAGAAGTCTGCGTGCGATACTGTCACGCACCCAATAAACAAATTGACGATACTCATTATTGGTAATTTCAGTTTCATCCATCCAAAAGGATGGTATTGAAACGGTCCTTGTCTGTGTCGTCATCGAATTGGCCAAGTCTTCATCGTTTGTCCCCATAAGGAGACTCCCTTGAGGGATAAACAACATCCCGTAAGGATCTGGCTCATAAAACGAAGCGCTTCGGCGAACCCCGACCAACTCACCGTTACCGGATTTGCCGCACCCGACTAATACTGTGAGCAAAACTAAACTGAGGGTAAGTACATTCTTCATAGTTTACGAATAATCTTATAACTGTCTAAAACAAAAATCTCTATAATCTTATAAATATCTCACGCTCTTATAGCGCTTCTCTCTTTTTTCGGTAGAAATATCAAATGTATATCCTACCATCACTTCATGACTTCCATTGCTTCCAGCTTTACTTAAAGCAGAGGTTGTAATATCATAACTATAACCTATCTTAATTCCACTTTTTAACTCCATTCCTGCAAAAAGGACAATAGCATCTTGCAAACGATAGGTTAATCCAGTCCAATATTTTTGTTGAAACATGAGATTTACATTTAAATCCATTTGCCAAGAACCAGCACCTTGTTTCAAAAAAACCGATGGTTGCAACTCTATTGGCTTCTCCCAAAATTTATAATTGTAACCACCCGTTAAAAAAAAAGAACGTGGGATATATACGTCAAGTTCTTCTTTAAAGTTTGGTTTTGGAGCAAATAAATGTAAAATTGAAAATCCAAGATAATAATCAGGCCGAGAATACCAAGCCCCAAGCCCCATGTCAAACGCAAAACCATTAACGTCTGTAGTTGGGACAAACTGGTCGGTTGGCTGATGATAATCACCCCCTGCTGCTGGCTTCAAAATTACTTTACTCCCATCAAAGGATTGATTGACCAGTCCTAAATTCACACCTACTCCTAACTCCCCTTCTCCTAAATCATATCTCTGAGCTAAAACGCCCTGAATCGTGATATTTTGAAAAAAACCAATCTCATCATTCATAACTACCAAACCTACTCCACCTTTATTTTTCAAGAAATTAACTGCCATATCGGCTCCTACAACCGTTGTTTTAGGAGCTCCTTCTATTCCAACCCATTGGGTTCTATTTATTATCACCGCATTGGTTCGGCCTGAAAACCCAGCATAACCAGCATTCACTGGAAGGGGATTAAACATATTTTGACTAAACTGCGGATCATATTGAGCAAAAGCAACAAAATTAAAACAAAAGAACACAAAAAAAACTAAACCATGGAATCGATTAGTGTTAAACTCTAAAGATTCACCAAAGGTTAAGATGTTTTTTCCAATAACTGAGAAAGTTTTCCACAGATATGGAGCAGATTCCTTTCTATAATAATATTTCCTTCTAAGGAAAAGAACTGTTGTCATATACTCTATTTCCAATGGGAAAGTTTCATTGTTTATATTGTGTTTTCTGTTTTAACTTCATATAAAGCTTTTTATCAATATGAGTTTTGCGCTGTGTTTAAGTAATCTGTAAGGAAAATACTATGCAAAGAAGAAATAAATAATAGTGAAAAAATCTCCTTTTAGCTACTCAACATTATATCTCATCCATCTGTTAGGAATCTCATTCTGTAAAGATTGCTTATAATCCTCATAAGAGCAGGCTACCAACACCTCTTCTTGATCATTTGATAGTGACATCCACCACCTATTATTCAGAGGATTTTGATAAAACTTCAAACTCTCTCCCAAACTTTCAAGTGGCACATAATAAACTTTATAACTTTCAGGAGATGCTACTGGATAATCATGATATCTTTTTGCAACGCCTTCTATAAAATGCCAAATCATCTGACCTGCTAAAACAGGCTTCTGACTATAATACTCAGGATTGAACACCGTTTCAAAAAGGCCAAAAATCTTGAGTTTATCGCTTAATCCAGCGTAACGCGAGATTGCACATGCAGCATTTGCTGTTAATCCATGAGACGAAACAACCTCATCGCTCCATTGTGGCTGATTTTCTAAACAACGAAAATCAATACTTGCCAAGTCTGCTTGCCGCATTACCACTTCCATTTTGTTAATCTCCTGCCCAAGAATATCCCCAAGCCAAAACACTTCGCTTTTAGTTCTTGCTAAAAAATCAACTCCGATATCTGGAACCAAATAATTCTGTACTGCAAAAAAATCGATCTTCAATCTCTTTTCTTCATTGGTGTAATTCAGCAATGAATGCAACCAGTTACGTGAGGTAAAATCATCTGAACTTCCCACATCAACCATTGCATCGCCAATAACTAAATGGGCCTTTTTCATTTGCGAGTTCAAAGCGTTCACCAAAGGAATTGTTAATTCATGAGTTCCTCCGATAACTACTATAGTTACATTTTTTCGATAAAAGAACTCTACAGATTCCTGTAATGCCTTGTATCTATCCTTTACTTTGTTACCCTTTAAATTTCCTGCATCATATATTGTAACACCTTGCAAAAGCTTTAAAGAATATAACCAATATCTAATCTCATCCGGTGATTTCGAACAAAGACGATTGCCATCACCATTTCTGGATTCTGGCGCGCCTATTATCACCACTCCAGTTTTTACATTTAAAAACCATCCTTTATCTCCATCATAAAACGACACCCCATTTCCTAATGCATCTTCTTTGGCAAAATTAGGAAGCGGAAAATAATCTTTGTTATAGGGCTCAAAATAATGATGAATTTCCTCCATTAAGATTTCTTTTTACTAGAACTGTCCTTTTTAGCTCTGGTCGTTTTCTTTTTTGCGGTGGCCTTCTTTTTAGCTCCTGATACAGCTTTTGTTTTTACACCTGTTTTCTTCGCAGTTTTTGAACCACCTTCTTTTATCAACTTTTGACAATCTTCCAGAGTTAGTGAGGAGGCCTCAACATCCTTAGGGATTTTATAATTCTTTTTTTGGTAGCTGATGTATGGCCCCCACCTTCCGTTCAAAACTTGAATCTCTGGTTCTTCTTCAAACGTCTTTATAATTCGTTTATTGTCTTTCTCTCTTTTTTCTTCAATCAATTCAATGGCACGATCCAAAGTAATCTTTAAAGGATCATCCACATCTTTTTGAAGTGAAGTAAACTTTCCATCATGTCTTACATAGGGTCCAAATCTTCCAATACCTATAACCACTTTCTTATCTTCAAAAAGACCTACTTCGCGAGGCAGGTCAAATAATTTCAACGCCTCTTCAAAAGTAATCGTCTCTAGATGCTGCTCTCTTGTGAGAGAGGCAAAAGTGGGCTTTTCACCCTCTTCAGTTGTTTCACCCAACTGAGCCATCGGACCGTAGCGCCCAATACGAACGCTCACCTGTTTTCCCGTTTTAGGATCTGTTCCTAAAATGCGTTCGCCCGTACTTCTCTCAGATTTCTCTAAGGTCTCTTCCACCTGTTGATGAAAGGGTTTGTAGAAATCATCAATAGCTTTATTCCAAACAATTTCTCCTATAGCGATTTGGTCAAATTCTTTTTCAACTTTGGCAGTAAAGTCATAGCTAACAATATCTTGAAAGAATTTTATCAAAAAGTCTGTTACTACCATGGCTATATCTGTGGGGAAAAGTTTAGATCTTTCAGCACCCGTGTTTTCAGTTCGGATCTCTTTTGAAAACTCCCCGTTCTTTAAAGTCAGATACCTATATTTACGTGGTGTTCCATCACGGTCCTCTTTTACTACATACCCACGTTGCTGAACCGTACTAATTGTAGGAGCATACGTAGAAGGACGCCCAATTCCCAACTCTTCCAACTTCCTAACCAAGCTTGCCTCAGAGTAACGAGGGGGTTTCTGCGTCCATCGTTCACGTGCCTCTACCAGCAATAAATTTAAAATGTCATTTATTTTTAGTGGGGGTAAAAAGCCTGGTAGTTCCTCCTCTTCTCTATCATTATCGGTAGATTCAATATAAACTTTCAAAAAACCGTCAAATAATATTACTTCTCCAGTAGCCTGAAATTTAAAGGTAGAATTGGGAACATCGATAGTAACAGTCGTTTTTTCAATCTTAGCATCACTCATTTGCGAAGCAATGGTGCGCTTATATATCAATTCATACAACCGCTGTTCAGTAGATGAACCTTCCACGATGGGTTGATTAAGGTAAGTTGGACGAATAGCCTCATGTGCCTCTTGTGCGCCTTTACTTTTGGTTTTATACTTTCTAACTTTTACATACTCCTCTCCCATCTCGCTTTTAATTTCTGTTACAGCCATGGCTATAGCTGAGTCGGCAAGATTTACAGAGTCTGTTCTCATATAAGTAATCTTTCCAGCTTCATAAAGCTTTTGGGCAACCGACATTGTTTGACCTACTGAAAACCCTAATTTACGAGCTGCTTCTTGTTGCAAAGTTGAAGTAGTAAAAGGTGCCGCAGGGCTTTTTGTAAGCGGTCTTCTCACCAAATCAGTCACTTCAAACGATGCATTATTGCAACTTTGAACAAACGCAGCGGCATCTTCCTCCGTTTTAAATCGATGGTTCAGCTCTGCATGTACTATATGCTCTTTGCCATCTTTAGCTTTAAAAGAGAATTGTGCTCTTACGCGAAAAGAGGATTCCGGATCAAATGCAAATATCTCTCTTTCGCGATCAACTAAAAGACGAACTGCTACTGACTGCACACGACCTGCCGATAATGAGGGTTTTACTTTTTTCCATAGCACGGGAGAAAGCTCAAATCCCACCAATCGATCTAATACTCGGCGTGCTTGCTGCGCATTTACTAAGTTCTGATCAATATCACGTGGGTTTTCAATAGCTCTTAAAATGGCCTCTTTGGTAATTTCATGAAAAACAATCCGTTTGGTTTTTTCAGGTGTGAGACCCAACTCTTCATACAAATGCCACGCTATCGCTTCTCCTTCACGGTCTTCATCAGAGGCCAGCCAAACCATAGAAGCCTTTTTTGCCAATGATTTCAGCTCTTTAACTATCTGCTGTTTATCAGGAGAAACCACATATTGTGGCTCGTAATTATTTGTAATGTCCACACCAAAATCTTTCTTTTCGAGATCGCGTATGTGGCCATAACTCGACTTTACAAGAAAATCTTCTCCCAAAAACTTCTCAATAGTTTTAGCTTTAGCAGGGGACTCTACAATTACTAGGTTAATATCGGATTCTTTCCTTTTTTTTACCATTATATTATCTGATTTCTATCTTATGATTATCCTATTTAAAGGGACAAATTTATAAAATAATGTATGACACCTTCAAATCTTTATGGATATCTATTAATTTTACCCTCTTCGAACCGCTGAATTATTAGCACATTATAATCAAAAAGAGATGAAAACAAAAGTTAAATGTCGAAGCCTAACGAACAGACCAGCAACCGAGCAAGAAGATCTTGAAAGAATTTTCATTACATTTATCGCATTATTGTTTTTTATATTATGGAAAAGAAAAGTTTGAAAGAAAAATTCATCCTCCTCCTTTACGGAATTACGGGGGTAGGTATTCTATTTATCGTTGCCCTTTTTATACTTATTTCGATGGGAGCATTAGGCTTCATGCCTAGTTTTGAAGAGTTAGAAAATCCGCAAACAGATTTGGCTACTGAAATTTATTCAGCAGATGGAGAGGTGATTGGAACATTCTTTAATGAAAATCGCAGTCGAGTTGATTATGACGAGATCTCTCCAAATGTGATTAGAGCTTTGGTCTCCACAGAAGATATACGCTTTTATGACCATTCCGGAATTGATGCTCGTGGATTGATGAGAGTTTTCGTTAGAACTTTTCTACTTCAAAAGGAGAGTTCGGGCGGAGGAAGTACTATCACCCAGCAGCTGGCTAAACTTCTTTTTCACAATCCAGCCAAAAATATTATCGAACGCAGCCTTCAAAAACTAAAAGAGTGGGTAATTGCTTTAAAACTTGAACGCAGTTATACAAAAGAAGAGATATTAACCATGTATCTAAATAAAGCCCCTTTTATTTATGATGCTTATGGCATCAAATCAGCTTCACATACATTCTTCAGCACTCCTCCCTCAGATCTGAAAATTGAAGAAGCTGCCGTTTTGGTCGGGATGCTTAAAAACCCATCACTTTACAACCCTGTTCGCAGACCAGATTTAACCGAAAGGCGAAGAAATGTAGTACTGCATCAAATGATGAAAGCCAAACTTCTGCATCCACAAGATTTTGATTCACTTAAACAAATCCCTTTAGAATTGGATTTTAAAAGAGCCGATCACATTGGCGGTTTAGCACCCTATTTTAGAGAGTATTTGCGATTAACCATCAGTGCTTCAGAGCCCAATAGAGAAAGTTATGGAGCCTGGCAAAGCGAGAAGTTCTATGAGGACAGTATAGCTTGGATTTCTGACCCACTATTTGGATGGGTAAATAAAAATTTAAAAGCCGATGGAACTAAATATGACATTTACCGCGACGGACTGGTAATTCACACAACTATAGATTCTCATTTGCAAAAATATGCAGAAGAGGCAGTAGTCAAGCATTTAGGATCTGAGATACAACCTCAGTTCTCTGAAGAAAAAAGAGGGAGAGATCGTGCACCATTTACGCAAGACATATCTCAAGAAGATTACGAGAAAATAATCAATCGTTCTATCCAACAGACAGATAGATATCGTGCTTTAAAACAACGAAAAACATCTACTGATTCTATTAAAATGATTTTTAATCGCCCCGTACCCATGCGCGTTTTCTCCTATCATGGAGAGGTAGATACCATTATGAGTCCTCTGGATTCGATTCATTATTACAAATCATTTTTAAGAGCAAGCTTGTTTTCTATGGATCCGCATACTGGACATGTGAAAGCTTATGTGGGGGGACCCAACTATAAGCATTTTAAATATGATATGGCAACAATGGGGAAACGGCAGGTTGGATCAGTTATTAAACCTTTCGTTTACACCCTAGCCATGCAAGAAGGTTTAACACCTTGTGATATGGTTCCAAATGTTTCTCAAACTTTTTATCTGCCTACAGGTCAAACCTGGACCCCGCGAAATGCAAGCAGCAGAAGAGAAGGCGAAATGGTTTCACTAAAATGGGGTCTGGCACAATCCAATAACAATATTACAGCTTGGATAATCAAACAATATGATCCTAAGGCGGTGGTGAGAATTATGAGAAATATGGGAATAAAAAGCCCTATAGATCCTGTTCCAGCATTGGCTTTAGGAACACCAGACATTTTACTGTCTGAAATGGTGGCAGGATATGCCACTTATGCCAACAAAGGTGTACATACAGAACCGCTCTTCGTTACGCACATCGAAGACCGTTATGGAAATGTTGTAGGAGAATTCCGCCCCCGTAAAAAGGAGGCCATTAATGAGGAAAATGCGTATTTAATGG
>CAZJDS010000026.1:0-10821 GCA_964544795.1 uncultured Alkaliflexus sp.
TTTTCTATTTGAATGGAGAAAATTTTCCTTGTTTTATTTTTAAAAATTCAAAATCTTATGCTTAACCAACACTACCTTCTAAAGAGATTGCTAGAAGCTTTTGGGCTTCCATGGCAAATTCCATAGGTAACTTATTCATAACTTCTTTGGCGTATCCATTAACGATAAGTCCAATGGCATCCTCCGTAGAGATTCCTCTCTGATTACAATAGAAGATTTGATCTTCGCCAATTTTTGAAGTAGTAGCTTCATGTTCTACTTTTGCAGAGCTGTTATTAATCTCCAAATATGGGAAGGTGTGTGCTCCACATTTATCGCCCAACAATAAAGAGTCACATTCAGAAAAATTGCGTGCATTATGTGCATTTTTTCCGATTTTAACTAAGCCCCTATAACTATTTTGGCTTCGACCAGCAGAAATACCTTTAGAGATAATTATGCTTTTGGTGTTTTTACCAAGATGAATCATTTTAGTTCCTGTGTCTGCCTGCTGAAAATGGTTGGTTAATGCCACAGAATAAAATTCGCCTATGGTGTTGTCGCCCATTAAAACACAACTTGGATATTTCCAAGTGATAGCCGAGCCAGTTTCTACTTGTGTCCATGAGATTTTTGAATAGTCACCTTTACACAAACCGCGCTTGGTTACAAAGTTGTAAACACCGCCCAACCCCTCTTTATTTCCAGGATACCAGTTTTGAACTGTTGAATATTTAACTTCCGCACGGTCCATAGTTACAATCTCAACCACAGCAGCATGCAACTGATTTTCATCTCGCATAGGTGCTGTACATCCTTCCAGATAACTTACATAGCTATCTTCTTCGGCAATAATTAGTGTACGCTCAAACTGACCTGTGTTTTGTGCATTGATACGAAAATAGGAAGAGAGCTCCATAGGACAACGCACACCTTTAGGAATGTAAACAAATGACCCATCGCTAAATACGGCCGAGTTGAGTGCTGCAAAAAAGTTGTCTTTGGGCGGAACTACAGTGCCAATATACTTTTTAACCAAATCTGGGTGCTCTCTGAGAGCTTCTGAAATGCTACAGAAGATAATTCCTTTCTCAGCCAAAGCTTCACGAAAAGTAGTTTTAACTGATACACTATCAATAATTGCATCCACAGCTACACCCGCCAACACCTTTTGCTCATCTAAAGGGATACCTAATTTGTTAAAAGTGTCAATTAGTTCTGGATCTACTTCGTCTATACTATCTAAAAGAGGCTTTTTTTTAGGTGCAGCGTAATATATCATATCCTGAAAATCAATTTCAGGAATATTTAAATGTGCCCAATTGGGAGGAGTCATTTTTTGCCACTCACGGAAAGCGTTCAAACGGTATTCCAACATAAATTCAGGCTCACCTTTAGTTTTAGAAATAAAACGTACAGTCTCTTCGTCTAAACCTTTAGGAAGCATATCCATCTCAATGTCGGTAACAAAGCCAAACTGATACTCTTTGTTTGTTACTTCATCCAACAACTTATCTTGATCTGTTGCCATAATTTTACCTTATTTTAAAAGTCAATACTTATGATACCATAGATATATGACCACCATTTTATATACTGAAAGAACAATCTTACCCCATAAAGAGTTTCTCAGTTTTTATTCCGTTGATTTCAAAATCACTTACCACAAAAATTGTGGCAAAAGTACTAAAAAACCGAATTAAAAAACTCTTCGAACTAAAGAAAGGGGTTTGAACTGCAAATCTACTAAACTATTTAGACTAAATAAAAATAAACAACTGTTACTTGTTAAGAGTTCCGTTAATTAAGGATTTTTTAGTCTTTTTATAGCAGTCCCATAGAAAAGCGATTCAATTTACAACACGAAAAAAATGAATTTTAAAGATACCAGTAGCTAAGTACATATATTTAAATCAATGTTAAAGCGACTTATGCTTTTTTAAAAAAGAAGGTAAACCTGCTTAATCCTTATAAAAAAAATCGGCAAGAGAGAACTTACTAAATTTATGTTTCGGTTAAAACCGATTTATGTTACGCAATATTTCACGGCATGAATGCCGTGCCTAGTTATAAGAAGTTTTTATTTAGGACATCCTTAATTAGCCCTGGGATTTATCCCAGGGGTAATTAAATTACTTTCCCATAGGGCTTTAGCCCAACTTAAAATTATTGAGAAATTTATGATTAAAATTAGTATGTAACTAACTACCTACCTCTATAATTTTTATAATTAAAAGCATTTCCATCCATCAGTTTAAAATGTCTTTTATTCTAAAAAAGATATGCAATTAATCAAATTGAAATTAATGAGGGATAAAGCTTATCTTTGCGACAGATATAAGTCTAAAAACACTTTAAGAAAACTGACTGTTTATCAAACAATTCAGTTCATTTAGCAACTTCAAAAAATTTAGACACCTTTGAAAGTAATTAACAAAAAGAAAATCATCAATGACCCTGTACATGGGTTCATATCGATTCCTGGCGAACTACTCTTCGACCTGATGGAACACCCATTTATACAAAGGCTTAGAAGAATTAAACAATTGGGCTTGACATCCTTGGTTTATCCAGGTGCTACACACACTCGTTTTCAGCACTCTGTAGGTTGTATGCATTTGATGAGTGCTGCCGTGAATACACTTGTTCAAAAAGGGCACGAAATTACAAATGAAGAGTCGGAAGCAGTTCATGCAGCCATATTATTACATGACTTGGGACATGGTCCCTTTTCTCATCTACTGGAGGCGACATTGGTACAAGGTATCCATCATGAAAACCTCTCATTACTTTTTATGGAACGCCTCAACCACGAACTGGATGGACGTTTAACTATGGCGATTCAAATTTTCACCAACCACTACCACAAGAAGTTTCTTCATCAACTGGTCTCCAGCCAACTGGATATGGACAGATTGGATTATCTGCGACGTGACAGTTTCTACACAGGTGTATCCGAAGGAGTTATCAGCTCTGATCGCATCATTAAAATGTTAAACATTCATAATGACGAGCTGGTCGTTGAAGTGAAAGGTATCTATTCCATTGAGAAATTTCTTGTTGCCCGTCGTTTGATGTATTGGCAGGTTTATCTACATAAAACAGCTTTGGTGGCAGAGCAGATGCTCATAAGTGTTTTTAAAAGAGCGCGAGAACTCTCTGCAAGAGGAGAAAAGATCGCCACCTTGCCCAACTTAGACTTTTTTATCCAACAATCTTATAGCATGGAAGATTTTAGAAGAAATGATGAAGTGCTCAATCATTATGCACAATTAGATGATAGCGATGTAATGAGTGCATTAAAAATTTGGTCTCAGCATCAAGACAAGATTCTACGCACCCTTTCGCAAGGATTAATACAAAGAAAATTGTTAGCTATTGAAATAAGTGATCACCCTTTTCCTGTGGACAAAGTCCAACAAAAAGAAGAGATGGCACGTCAACAAATTGGTTTATCCAAGAACGATCCGATAGATTACTTTGTATTTACGAACACAATTTCCAATAATGCATACAGCGTTAGCGATGACAAAATAAATATTCTCTATCCAGATCAAACGGTGAAAGATATTTCAGAAGCTTCAGATATGCTTAACTTATCCGTATTGGGTAAAACTGTGCGAAAAAACTTCTTCTGCTATCCCAAAAGCATACGCTAAAACACGATTCTCTTTTTTTAGGATATATATTTTAGTATTTTTGCACAAAATTTTTCCACATGGAGTTTACAGCAAAGCAAATTTCTGAATTGATTCAAGGCACAATTGAAGGTGATCCCGATGTAATCGTAAGAAATGTTTCAAAAATAGAAGAAGGGAAACCTTTTACATTGACTTTTTTGGCCAATCCGAAATACACTTCATACTTATATACCACCAATGCTTCGGTGGTAATTGTCAACAATACTTTTAAAGCAGAACAACCCGTAAATGCCACTCTCATTCGTGTGGAAGACGCATACAACGCATTGGCGAAGCTCTTGCAAATGTATCAAGCTTCACTACCTAAGAAAAGCGGCATAGAAGAACCTTCCTTTGTGGATAAAACAGCTACATTGGGCGATTTCGTTTATGTAGGTGCATTTGCGTATGTTGGCGAAAAAGTTCAGCTTGCAGACAAAGTTCAAATCTTTCCCCAGGCTTATGTTGGAGATGGCGTATCAATAGGTGAAAATACGATTGTATATGCTGGTGCTAAAATTTACCAAGGGTGTAAAATTGGCGCGAACTGTGTGATTCATGCTGGGGCCATCATCGGCTCCGATGGTTTTGGTTTTGCACCAGGGGCAGATGGACAGTTTGAAAAAATTCCACAAATAGGAAATGTTGTGTTAGAAGATTTTGTTGAAATTGGTTCTAACACCACAATTGACCGCGCTACGATGGGATCCACCATCATTCGAAAAGGCACTAAGCTGGACAATCTTATTCAGGTGGCACATAATGTTGAAATAGGTGAAAACAGCGTTTTAGCTGCACAAACGGGAATTGCGGGAAGTGTAAAAATTGGAAATAATGTTATGTTTGGCGGTCAGGTAGGGATATCTGGACATATAACAATTGCTAATGGTGTTAAACTTGCTGCTCAATCTGGAGTTTCAAAAAGCATTGTCAAGGAGGGCTCTGTTCAAATGGGTGCACCTTCCTTTGATGCTATGCAATACAACAAAGCCTATGTCGTATTCAGAAAACTACCTGATATTTATAGCAGAATTGGGGCTATTGAGAAGCAATTAAAAGAAAAAGAGAATTAAACAGAAGAGAGGAATCAACTTTCTCCTAAACAATTTTATATACAATTATGGCTGAAAAACAGAGAACTATTTCTCAGCCCATTGTCCTCAAAGGATCTGGGTTACATACGGGTATAAATGTGAAGATGACTCTAACGCCCGCGGAAGAAAATTTTGGCTTCAAGTTCCGACGAACGGATCTGGAAGGACAACCCATCATAAAAGCACTTGCCGAAAATGTGGTGTACACCCAAAGAGGTACAGTTTTACAAGAAGGAGAAGCTAAAATAAGTACGATTGAACATCTTTTGGCAGCTTTAACCGGAATGGGTATAGACAACTGTTTGATTGATGTAGATGGCCCAGAAGCACCCATCTTAGATGGCAGCGCAGCCCCTTTTGTTGAAGCTATTAAAGAAGCAGGAATAGTTGAACAAAAAGCCGATAGAGAGTATTTTGAGGTTCGAGAAAAAATGATGGTAGAAGATCCTGAAACGGGCAGTTACATCATCGCATTGCCTGACAACAACTTCTCCGCACAAATCATGATCTCTTTTGATAAGTCGCTACAACTGGCCAATCAATTTGCTACTATTGAAAATCTAAACCGCTTTGAGCAGGAGATTGCACCTTGTCGTACTTTCGTTTTTCTTCATGAATTAGAACCCCTTCTTAACAGTAATCTAATTAAAGGTGGAGATTTAGACAATGCGATTATAATTATTGATAAACCAGTAAAGCAGGCGGAATTGGATAGACTGGCCAAACTATTTAACAAACCATCGATGGAGGTTAAGCCCACAGGCATTCTAAATAACCTTGATTTACACTTTACCAATGAACCTGCACGTCATAAACTGTTAGATGTAATCGGAGATTTGGCCTTATCAGGGAGCAGGATTAAAGGGCGAATTATTGCTAACAAACCTGGTCATAAAATCAATGCCGAATTTGCCAAGGTTTTACGTCAAGAGATTCGGAGACGCCAACTTAAAATTGACGCACCTTTTTATGACCCCAATAAAGAACCCATTTTTGATATCAATGCAATTCGTACATTACTTCCCCATCGCCCCCCCTTCCTATTGGTAGATAAAATCATTGATCTACAATCAAAGACCATAGTGGGTGTGAAAAATGTAACAATGAATGAACCTTTCTTCGTTGGCCACTTTCCTGAAGAACCTGTTATGCCAGGCGTATTATTGGTGGAAGCTATGGCTCAAATTGGAGGCATATTGGTTCTAAGCCAAATAGAGGATCCACATACTTACAGCACCTACTTTTTAAAGCAAGACAACGTCAAATTCCGCAAAAAAGTGGTTCCAGGTGATACGGTAGTATTTAAACTGGAATTAATGACTGAGATTCGTCGTGGTGTAGCCAACATGAAAGGCATGGGCTTTGTAGGCGACACAATGGTCGTAGAAGGCGAATTCATGGCGCAGATTGCAAAAAATAAAGAATAAAACAGCATCCACCCTCATACTTTACTATTAATATGAAGCAACCATTAGCTTATATTCATCCAGAAGCAAAGATAGCTCCCAATGTGGTAATCGAACCATTCGTAACTATTGATAAAAACGTTGTGATAGGAGAAGGTTCTAAAATCGGCTCCAATGCCACAATTTTAGAAGGAACCAGAATTGGTAAAAACTGCACCGTATTCCCTGGAGCAGTAATTGGTGCTATTCCTCAAGATTTAAAATTTGTAGGAGAAGAGTCTACTGTTGAAATTGGTGACAACACCACCATTCGCGAATGTGTAACCATTAATAGAGGAACTAAGGCCAAAGGGAAAACAGTTATTGGAAGCAACTCTCTACTTATGGCCTATGTTCACGTAGCACACGACTGTATTATAGGAAATCATGTTATTTTGGTAAATGGCGTGCAAGTGGCTGGTGAAGTCGTGGTTGACGATTGGGCAATTGTAGGAGGTTTGTCAGCTATTCATCAGTTTGTTCATGTTGGTGCACATGTAATGCTTGCGGGCGGATCATTGGTTGGAAAAGACGTGCCTCCTTTTGTTAAGGCCGGTAGAAATCCATTGGCCTATGCAGGGGTTAACTCCATCGGACTACGGAGACGAAATTTTACCAACGAACAAATCAGAGATATTCAGAATATTTATAGAGTACTTTTTCAATCCAACATGCACTATTCAAAAGCTATTGAACATATTGAGGCTGAGCTACCAGCATCTAAAGAACGTGATGAAATTATCCTTTTTGTAAAAAACTCTCAGCGAGGAATTATCAAAGGCTATCAGTCAGATAACAAAGAAGAAGATTAAGAATCCTTATTTGAGCTGGCAGCTAAAGCTAAGAAGCTTCGCGATTGCATAAGACTAAGACACCTCTTTCCATTTTTGGTAAGGGGTATTTTAGTAAAAGGATAGATTCAAACGATCTGAACCTTTTATTTGTCGATAACAGAATTGCTAACAAACGAAATCTCTTTACTATTGGGTGACCAGTTATAAACGTTCATTGAACCCTGTCCTCCATATAGATAACTAATCACTTTAGGTTCCCCACCACTTGTAGGCATCATTCTAATGTAAACTTGTTTATAAAAAGGATGGTCGTCGGCTGCAATTTCTTTGGAATAGGAGATAAACACCAACCATTTGCCATCAGGAGAAACATGTGGAAACCAATCGTTGTATTCGTCAAATGTAAGTTGTTCTTGATTGCTGCCATCAGAGAACATTCTCCAAATTTGCATAGTACCTGTTCGAGTAGAATTGAAATAAATGTATTTGCCATCAGGAGAATACTCAGAACCATCATCTAATCCTTGAGAAGTTGTTAATCTCTCTTCCACTTTGGTACTTATAGACACTTTGTAGATATCAAGATTTTCTGCACTATCTCTACCTGCTGTATAGACCAAATGTTTCCCATCAGGTGAAAATCCATGTAAATACGAAGGGCCTTCTTGGGTGATTATTTCAGGTACCCCACCCGTTGCAGGCACTATGTAAACCAAGGATTGTCCTTCAGGATGTTCTGTATGATCACTTATCCCCATCCATTTTCCATCAAAAGAAAGAACATGATCGTTATTATTGTTGATGGCAAAGTCTGTGTTAATTTCGGTTATTTTGTTTGAGGCAATGTCAAACGAATATATTTTCCCCTCGCTATTATAAACCAATGATTTACCATCAGGTGACCAATTTGGCGCTTGCAATGATAAAGGGGAACTATGTACAATACGCCTATTTCCCGTTTCAATATTCATAATTTCAATATGGCTTCCAATAAAATCACGATAAGGGATGAACTCCTCTTTAGCGGGAATTATTAATCTAACATTATCAAAAACTGCTTTTTCCACAACATCGGCATCGTGTGAACAAATAAACAAACCAACAAAGGCATTATGATTTAAATTTAAATCAGCGACCTGAACTGTTGAAAATGTTTCACCTTCAATGGCTGTCGATAAGATATAGACATCCCCTTTTCGCTCTAATTGAATTATATTGGGAGCAGTATTATACGATTGAACCTCTTCTGTCTCAAAATCTTTGTGTTTTCGATATTGAAGAGAAGTTAAACCGTCGCCATGAACAACAGCATTAATATGAGCCGACCCTGCATCCAACTCTTCACGAACCATTATACCTATTTTACGATGCGCATCAACACCTTCACCAATAAATTTTACTCTTGCCCTTAAAATGAAATCCCCTTCTATCTCTTTATACAGAAAATGAAATTCATCCCGTTTGGACCAGATATTTTCTCCAGCACCGCTTAAAAGATACTCACCACTTTCTTTATCATAAACCGAGGAACCTTCATTTTTTGGATGACCAACATCAGCACTTTGCTCAAATATTCCCAACTCCTGCTGATTAGTGCACGATTGAAGCATAAATAAAACTGCTTGAATAATTAGTAAGAATTTAAACGAGTGATTTTTAAAGGTAAAAGTAAAGCTCCTGCGTATTGATCGTTTCATAATGTGTGAAATTTTAATTTGAACCTTGTTAAATATTATCATCTAATCGAAACAATCAGTTATAAACCCAAAACAAACCGTTATTCATCCGACCCATAAGAGTCAGCACCAGAAGTTTTTAATGGATTAGCACTAATTTCTTCATTCATTTTCCGATTTCTGAAAATATCAATGGCCATATAAACAGAAGATAAAAACGACTGCTCTTCAGCCAAGTTTTGACCGACAATTTCATAAGCTGTTCCATGGTCGGGAGAGGTGCGAACGATAGAAAGGCCTGCCGTAAAATTTACGCCAGTTGAAAAAGACAATGCTTTAAAAGGTGTTAAACCCTGATCGTGATACATTGCTAAAACAGCATCGAATTTTCGCATATTTTCGGTAGCAAAAAAACCATCCGCAGGGAAAGGACCAAATGCCATAATGCCCATTTCACGAGCTTCCGCCAATGCAGGCTGAATAATCTCTTTCTCTTCACTTCCCAACAAACCATCATCGCCAGCATGAGGATTTAAACCCAATACGGCAATGCGCGGTTTGCGAATAACGAAATCCACTTTTAAAGTGTCATTAAGGATTCTCAATTTTTCAACAATCAGTTCCTTGGTTATATTCTTACTAATTTCATGAACAGGAATATGACCGGTAACAACTCCTACCCGAAGCCAATCGCCCACCATTAGCATAAGAGGAGTTCCTCCAACAGAACTGGCCAAATATTCTGTATGACCAGGAAAATTAAAAGAAGAGGACTGGATGGATTTTTTGTTGATGGGCGCAGTAACCAAAACATCCATATCCCCTTTAACTACTTCTTCAACAGCTCTTTCTAATGCTTGAAAAGCAGCCTGTCCGCTGGCTTCAGTTGGCTTTCCCAACTCCACCCGGATATTATCACCAATACAATTAACAATGTTAATTCTATGCGGATGAGCTTCTTTGCCCGAACTAATGCTATTCAGATTTACAGCAGGAAGATTGAGCGCTTTTCTGTGATAAGCGGCTACTTTAGAAGATCCGTAAATAACGGGTGTGCAGATCTCTAACATCTGAGGATCGGAAAAAGCTTTAAGAATTACTTCATAACTTATCCCATTTACATCACCGTGTGATATGGCTACTTTTATTTTTTGATTACTCATTTTCCTATTTTTTTATTGAACAAGCAGATAAACTGATTGTCTATAATGTTCCACAGTCGATTATTCTACAAGGTGGTTGTGTTCTTAAAAAATCGATACAACATCCGCACCCCAACAGCTGTTCCGCCAACAGGACGATAGCTGTCTGAGGAGGTGATAAATGCGGGACCAGCAATATCAAGGTGTACCCAAGGAGATTTTACAAAATGGGCTAAGAACTTGCCAGCGGTAATAGCTCCTCCATCACGCCCTCCCACGTTTTTTATATCTGCAACCTCTGATTTTATCAATTCATCATATTCACTCCAAAAGGGGAACCAAACGATACGTTCACACACATCCTCTCCAGCCTGTTTTAAGCTGCTCATCACCTCGTCATCGGCCGTTCCCATTCCAACCGTTCCATGAGCTCCTAAAGCGATGGCCGCATTTCCTGTTAAGGTAGCCAAATCAATCACCAACTTGGGTTTATATTTTTCAGAAAAGCTTAAGGCATCGCCCAAAATAAGGCGACCTTCTGCATCGGTATTCATTACTTCTACAGTTTTACCGTTGTGCATAGTCAACACATCCCCTGGAACTATTGTATTTCCATTCAATCTATTGTCAGTTGCAGGGATTAATCCTACAACATGTACTGGCAATTTATTTAAAGCAATTGCAGAGATAGCACCAATAACCGCTGCAGCACCTCCCATATCACATTTCATGGTATCCATGCTTCCCGTCGGAGTTTTAAGATTAACTCCGCCTGTATCGAACACAACTCCTTTACCTACCAAAACATAGGGCTCAGTATTAATAGCATTTGCAGGCTTCCACTCCAGAATCGAAAATGTGGGTGGATCAATACTCCCTTGGTTAACGCCCAAGAGTCCGCCCATTTTCAGAGCTTCAATTTTTGTTTTTCCATACACTTCGGATGTAAAACCATACTTTGCAGAGAGCTCCTGAACCACCTCTCCTAAACGGACTGAGGTGAGTGTACCT
>CAZJDS010000026.1:10831-13777 GCA_964544795.1 uncultured Alkaliflexus sp.
AGGCTCATTTACCAAATCACGAGAGAGAAAAACGGACTCACATAAATAATTCAATTCAGAAATCTGTGCTTCTGTCACTTGCTCATCAGACAAAACAAGCTGGATAGAAGTGCTCTTTACACCTTCTGTTTTATACTTAGAGAATGAATATGAATTTAAGACTATTCCTTCGGCACAAGCCAGAGTAACTTCTGGGTCGTTGGTGTAATTTACAATTCCAAGAAAATAAGATTCCTCCTCTTTCATTCTTTGCCACACAGCAGCCCCTTCTCTCCGGATTTTCTCCAAATGATCATTTCTTTTTATCGATGAATCGGAGATAATTATTGCCACCATCTGATCTAAACGATTAAGAAAAAATCGCTTCTGGTTTTTATCCGTCTTCGCTCTCTTTTTAATGTATGCCAACTCTTTGTCTGATATCTCTGCAGCACCTAACTGTGAAAGATCAGAAATAATGTAAATCAAACTTGCATCAGATGAAATATTTGAAACTTTTGAAATTGAATAAGGCATAATAACTTCTATTTATTTTTATAATATTCACGATACAACACCTTCTTCAACTCACGATGGATAATCAGCTGTGAGATGATATGAAAAAAAGTGCTTTGCGGCATTTCCTGTTGATACTGAGTTATTTCTTTTTCCGAGATATCTATGCGATAAAGCAACCCTTTAAAAACGGTGTTGTTCTCTTGACAAATTCTGGCAATTTCAATTTCCAATTTGTTTTGCAGGCTATCATATAGATCACCGATCTGATCAGATATTTTTAGATCAATATTAAAAGACCCAAAGTCTTTAATAATCTGATTAACCACAAGAGGGACAATCTCATTTTGTCGGGTGGACTTCATCAACTCCTCTTTTGAAAAGAGATCTGGTGTCTGCATTATTTAGCAGATTCGCTCTCCTTCTCCTGATCACCTGGGAACTTTACTGAATAAAGCAAAGATTCCATTTGCCAAACAAAATTCCGTTTTTTTGGTTCATCAGGTAGATAGACGTATGCATCGGTTACCACCACTCTGGAATTTGCATGATCTAAGTGAGCAAACAAAACAAAAGGACCGCCCATTAAATCACCTACCACTTTCCATAATCCTCGAATCTCTGCAGTATAATGATTATTAACAGTAAACGCCTTGTAGGTTACAGGTACTTGATGCTCGGTACTCATATAAGAACCCGCTGCGGGACCTGGCACATTTGCTCTCAATACAGAATCTCGTTTGTTTAAAATATACTCTCTGGAAAAAACCTCCTCACCATGATATTCAAAAGAGTAAATCATTAATCCTTGGCTCATAGAAGGAGTTTCATGAGAAAGCCAACTAAACGTAGGATTCATTTTCTTTACTTTGAGAATACTGGGGATGGTCATTTTCATCCCCCACAAAGTTTCAACTTTGTTAGAGAGATCGCCATCTTGGTAAAGATCAAAATATTTTGCACTTCGTTTTCGTTCTGCATTCAATAAAAAACCAACGATTCGAGACTCATTCTCTTTAATTAATTTTATAAAACTTTCTGCCGAATGAGCATTAATCTGAATCATAGCTTGGTCTTTAGCATAGGTCCCTTCTTGTCGAAAACTAACGCCTTCTTCTTCCACCTCAGGGCCTATGTTTGTAACAACCAGATTTCGAAAAGTGCGCATATTATTTACAAATGCACGGTGCGGTGTTATGGAGAGTGTGAAGATTGCTTCTACCTGAGGTAGCCCGCCCATGGGCTGCATAAGAATAGCCCTGATAGAATCACCAGCTGGACCATTACGCCATTTATCGTCCATCACCATTAGAACTTCTCCCATGGCACCAGTAATATTTGGCTTCAACGCTGTGTTGTTTTTACATCCAACAATCCATATGGAAGCTGTTAAAAGTAAACCAATAAATAACTGTCTCATATCAGTAGATTTTGTGAATATTAATATATTAGGTTTTTATCAGGAACTCTTCAATTTATGTAATCTTCATCGCTTTTATGGTTTAACATTCTTTTTAAAGTAAAAGGCACTTGTCCTGCAGGTCTTTTCCAAATAACTAAAAATTGTCCAGAATTTAAATCTCTTGTTTTCATATCGTTCCATAACTGCACATCTTCGACCCTAACTCTGTATTTCATAGCGATTTTATGAAAAAACTCACCTGGCAATACTTTATGAACTATTCTTTCATAGCCCTCTTTAAACCCATAAGGCAACAAGGTGGTGGGCGGATATTTTTCCTCCTCTAATAGGGTTCTCTGTTTTAAATAATCCATCACTTTATCTCGAGGGATTACAATTTGAACAGGCTCATTAGATACTGGTATAAACTCTTTTGTATAGAGAGGATTCATCTCTCCAATAGTCTCTTCTGAAATCTTAAGAAAAGAGGCCAACTGATTAAATGAGATGCTTTTTTCAAGAAAGACAAATCCCAAATCATCAAAATTAAAAGGGGCTTTTGCGGGAGCTATTCCAAAATGCATATAATAATTCATCACGTAATTTACAGCAATAAAGGCAGGAACATACCCTTGCGTCTCTTTTGGCAGAAACTCACTTATCGTCCAAAAATCAGTAGATCCACCCGATTTCTCAATAGCGTTATGAACTTGGGCAATCCCTCCATTGTATGCCGCCAAAACCAAATTCCAATCTTTAAAATTATCGTACAGATATTTTAGATATCGACAAGCGGCATCGGTCGATTTAACAGGATCGCAGCGTTCATCCACATAAGAATCAACTTTTAAATTGAAAAGTCGGGACGCTTGATAAAGAAATTGCCACAACCCTTTGGCGCCAGAAGACGATTGTGCTTTTGGATCAAGCGCCGATTCTACTACTGCAATATACTTTAGTTCCATTGGAAGATTGTATTTATCTAAATACTCTTCAAATAATGGGAAGTAGATCTCAGCTCTTCCGATAATGGTGGAAAGATGATCACG
>CAZJDS010000026.1:13877-16316 GCA_964544795.1 uncultured Alkaliflexus sp.
GGCTTTTAGGAGGTTCATCTTATAATAATAATGAAGGCGCTAAAACTATTATTCGGCCTTCGTATCTGTTTTCTCTTCTTGTTTATCTTCGTTGCGAGCTTTCTTAAACTCCTTCATTCCTTGGCCGAGTCCTTTCATTAGCTCTGGGATCTTACGCCCGCCAAAGAGCAAAACAATTACAAGAATAATGACTATCCATTCCCAACCGCCTGGAATAGCTAAAAACAAAAAAGGTTTTATCATGTCCATTTATTTAATTATCCTACAAATGTACGAAAGAGATAACTCACTTGAATAAGAATCTATATAAATCATTACCATTTACAAAAAGCAACAAAGCAACTAGAAATAATAATCCTGCAGTTACGGCATACTCCATAAACTTGTCGCTGGGCTTACGTCCGACAATGATCTCATACAAAAGAAAAAGCACGTGACCTCCATCTAAACCAGGAATAGGCAGGATATTCATAAACGCTAATATAATAGAAAGAAATGCTGTAAAATACCAAAAGCTTGGCCAATGCCAAACGGAAGGAAAGAGATTCCCAATGGCGGCAAATCCACCTACCTGCTTAGCCCCCTCTTTTGTAAAAACAAGTTTCATCTGCTTCACATAATCTGTAAGCGTCTTAACCCCTTTATTGATCCCAGCAGGCAGTGCTTCAAAAAACCCAAAAGTTTGAGTTTTAGAACCGAAAACTTCATCAGGTCCTTTTAGGAGGAAGCCAATTTGTCCCAGCTCATTGACCCATACATTTTGATGAAGAAGTTCTCCACCTCTATATAAACTCACTATAACAGTATCGTTGGAGTGTTTCCCCATTTCCGCAGAAAATTCATGAAAAAATGGTGTTGAGACATTATTTATAGCGACTATGCTGTCGTTTGCACGAATTCCACCTTCATGATTATTAACTCCTTGTACAACAGAGTCCACCAAAACAGGCATTCTGAAATCTGCAAACTGCCTAACTTGACCTGCCAATATCTCCTTTTGAAAGCCATCAGGAATATCCAAACGGATAATAGATTTTCCCCTTTGAACTTCCATTTCAGAAACATCTTCCAACAAGATATTATATGAAATGTCTCCAATGGTTTTTACTGGAAAATCACCTACAGACAATACATTGTCTCCATCCTGCAATCCAATTTCATGAGCGACAGGGTGAAAGTGTAATCCATATTTTGCATTTTCAGCTGGAATATATGACTCACCCCATTTGAACAAGATCATCCAAAAAATAAAGATGGCCAGTAAAAAATTAACAACTACCCCGCCAACCATAATCAATAGACGCTGCCAAGCGGGTTTAGATCGGAACTCCCAAGGCTGTGGCGGCTGTTTCATCTGCTCCTTATCCATGGATTCATCAATCATACCTGATATTTTCACATATCCACCCAAAGGTATCCAGCCTATCCCATATTCGGTATCTCCCTTTTTAAACTTAATAAGCGAAAACCAAGGATCGAAAAAAAGATAAAATTTCTCTACCCTAGTTTTAAAGAGTCTGGCAAAAAAGAAATGACCAAATTCATGAAGGACAACTAGAATAGATAAGCTCAGAATGAGCTGCAATGCTTTTATAAGAATAACCATTTACTAATAATTAATTTAAAATTTCGCTTTTCACAATAATATCAGAGTATAACACTCATTTAGCCATCCAAGTTCAACAAACTTCATCTTTTTAAAAAGGAAGTAGCAATTTCTCGTGCCTCTTTATCTGATTCTTTATAATCACTTAAAGTGGGCTTAAGCACAAAACTACTCTTTTCAATGGTTTTATCAATAATCGAAGACATTTCTACAAAACCACATCTCCCATTTAAGAACGCTTCTACGGCAACTTCATTAGCGGCATTCAGCACACAGGCGATATTTCCACCTCTCTTCATGGCATCAAAAGCCATAGATAAGTTTTTAAAAACTGATACATCTGCCTTTTCAAAGGTTAGAGTAGGATAATCGGTAAAACTAAACCTCGGAAAACCACTCTCAATTCTTTGTGGATAACTCAATGCATACTGAATAGGCAGTCGCATATCGGGTAATCCCATCTGTGCTTTAATCGATCCATCTTCAAACTGAACCATGCTGTGAACAATGGATTGGGGATGAACAACTACCTCAATCTGCTCGGGTTGAACACCAAACAACCAATGCGCTTCAATGGCTTCCAAACCTTTATTCATAAGAGAAGCTGAATCTATGGTAATTTTATCCCCCATTTTCCAGTTGGGATGATTTAAAGCTTGACACTTTGTTACTTTTTGAAGAAAATCAATTCCTTTCCCTCTAAATGGTCCTCCAGAAGCAGTGAGAAATATCTTCTCAATTTTATTATTCACTTCTCCTTGCAAACATTGAAAAATTGCTGAGTGTTCTGAATCCACGGGTATCAGAGGAGTGTTTTTAGAAGCAGCTAACCG
>CAZJDS010000027.1:0-221 GCA_964544795.1 uncultured Alkaliflexus sp.
CTCACCCAGCAGACAAGCCTTTTTGACATGAGCAAAAAGGAGAAGATAGCTTGGGATAATAAAGTAGCAAAGCTAACTAAAGACGTCAAAAAATTAGACACCGAAATTGAAGAGATAAAAAGCAACAAAATATATGAGAATGCTTTTGAGTGGCGGTTTGAATTTCCAGAGGTGCTGAATGACGATGGGAGCTTCGTGGGTTTTGATGCGGTAATCGGAAA
>CAZJDS010000027.1:231-16114 GCA_964544795.1 uncultured Alkaliflexus sp.
TTATTCAAAAATAAGAAGCAATTATATTACTTATGAGCAAAGCGGCGATATATATGTATTATTTTATGAGCTAGGCTCATATTTGTTAAGTAAAAACGGCATATTAAATTTTATTACTTCAAATAAATGGCTTAGAGCAAATTACGGAAAGAGTTTTAGACGTTTTCTAATTGAGAAGACTGAAGGATTATTACTTATAGATTTCAACTATATCCAAATATTTGATGAAGCATCTGTTGATACAAACATTTTAGAATTCAAAAAGGGTTCTAGCAATTCTATAAAGAATGCCGTTTCGATAAAAGACGATTTTAATATTGAGAACATTCAAAACTATATTCTGGAGAATTCTGTCCCATTACAAAACCTCACTGATTCTTATTGGAATATTATTTCAGAAGAAAAGAGAAAGCTAAACTCAAAACTTAAAGACAAGGGAAACAAGATATTAGATTGGGATATATCAATTAACTACGGAATCAAAACAGGATTCAATGAAGCATTTATAATTGATGAAACCATAAAAGATGAACTCATTAGACAAGATCCAAACAACGCTAATATTATTGTTCCTTATTTAAGAGGACGTGACACACGAAGATATGGGATTAATCATGAAGGCTTATGGTTAGTAGCTTTTTTACCTTCACGTAGGTATAACATTAATGATTATCCCATAATAAAGGATTATTTACAAACATTTGGTAAACGTTTAGAACAGAGTGGTGAGAGAGGAAGCAGAAAGAAGACTTCAAATAAATGGTTCGAAACACAGGATAGTATCTCTTATTGGAAAGATTTTGATAAGCCCAAGTTGATATATGCTGAAACTATGAGAATCCACAAATCTGATACTGCTAATTTCCCCCGATTTGGATATGATGACCAAGGTTATTATTGTGATAAAACAACCTTTATAATAACTGGTAATAACATCAAATTCCTTTTGGCAATTCTTAATTCTAAAGTTGGTAATTATCTTATTCGTGAATACGTTACAAAATTGGATACAGGTGGCTATATGATGCAAAAAGTGTTTATAGAAGAAATACCAATTATGCCCATATTTGGGAATGAAAATTTATCTAGTAAAGTAGATGAAATTTTAGCTATAAAAAATGAAAACCCTTCTGCTGATACAGCTGATTTAGAAGCTCAAATCGATCAATTGGTTTATGAGCTTTACGATTTGACGCCCGAAGAGATTGAAATAATAGAAAATGAAGTGAAGTAAAAACCTTTATGCTTTACAGCTGCGCACGCGGTCAAGTTATACGAACAAAACTAAGGACAAGGCTTGGCTAAGAGTAGGGGGAGGTTTGGAAAGGAACCACCCCGTCCTGCGGACACCCCTCCTTGGGAAGGAGGGGAGTTGGGAGGGAATTATGAGTTTTTTATAAAAATAACTTTAAAAATGATTGTATGGAAACAGTTAAATTATCATTAAACCGAATCAGGAATATTGCAACAATATTTCTGCTACTTTCCTTTATAGGCTGTGCAGCTATCTCTTCTTTTGATCAACACGCATACTCTCAAACAACCTCTCTGAAGGTTGATGCTTTAAATATTATGGATTTGGCTAAAGACGAATATTCAGCACACGAAAAGAGTGTTAAAGAATTTCAGACACAGTTGCAAAAAATCTATGAATATGAAAAAAACAGACCTAAGAATGAGATAACCATTCAGCTATGGGATAAATTAGTAGATAAAAATGGACATTTATTAGGGGGTTTCTTAAATAGATGGGAAACGGACACAAAATTAGGAGAAACTTATATTGTGGAAGCTAAAAAGCTTATTGATAAAGCTTTTGACCAAATTGCTGGTTTGGAGAGTAAAAAACTGAAGCCATCTGATATTTCAAAATAGTAACCTACTAAATTTAAAATTATGGCAAATATTGATTTTCACGTCGTACTTGACAAATTGAAAGAGGAAGTAACAAATCTCGCTTTATTCACCGTTAAGAATTATAAAAATGAAGCCAAGAGAGATGCATTAAATCTTTTAGAAGGGATGAAAGAAAATCTTAAAACTTGGACATTGCAGTTGGCAGAAGGGAAATTGTCAAAAAAGGATTTCGAATATTTAATTTTAGGGCAAAAAGAACTTATAGAGATGAATGCGCTGAAACAAGCTGGATTATCATTGGTTAAAGCAGATGAGTTTAAGAATAAGTTACTAAATCTTGTGATTAATACTGTTGTCGGATTGATTTAAAAATAGCAGTCGCCAATATGCGATTATATTTCAGACGGAGGGCATTTGCAAATATTTAGTTTCTTGCTTCACAGCAAGTTTTTAGTGGTTGGAAAGTTTTTAAGTCTCATTCGGTTATCGGAAAATATATGGCAACCGTTACAAACATGGCAAATCAGTAGTAGCATTTAACAATTGTATGGACAATACTCTAAAAATCACCACTATGAAAAAGACAACACTGATGAGAAAGTCTTTTGGATTCAGCAATTTATTAATTTGCAATTATCATAACTTTCCTCTTTACTTCTTGTAGCAGTAGTCGTGAACAAACAGACGCAGAAAACAAAAGCTACGATGCAGCTGATTCGTGCGTTGTATCTTTAGATACTCCCGTTAACCTTGATGATTATAAAGTTATATTAGCAGTTGACGAGAACATCTATATGAATGAAATAGGTGAGTTAAGAGTGTGGATTGGTGTTAAAGGCGTAAATATAAGCTTTTCGCAAGGTATGGTTCAAGATGAAAGCACCATTCCTGAGAGTATAGGTCAATATGCTAAAATAACACCTTATGCTCCAGATTTCGACATAACTCCTTCAGAAATGGCTTGTATTAAAATAGATCCAAGGGGCTCAGATGTTCGTTTTTCGCTAAAACCCAAAAAGCAGGGTGCTTTTAAAGTAAGTGCCAATATCGAATTATTTAACGAGGTTGGTTGTATAGGGATCCCCGTACCTAAAGCTGCACAAACATTAACGGTTGTTGTTAAAATTGACAAATCTTACGTTATTACTAGTGGGGTAAGAAAAATGGCAATTGTACTTTGGGATAAGTTTTTAAGTTTTTGGGGCATACTTATCACTCTGTTATTTTCTACTTTACTCTTTTTAGTTAGGCGTAAAATCAAAAGTAAAACTGGATATGATGGCAAAGAAGACGGAGAGTAGAGAAGATTATTGTGAAATGATTGTTTCCCAGAGTATTAAGAATTTTAAAAATTCAAGTATACCTGTAATGACTGCAAGACAACCAAACGAAATCATTGATATAAGTGCCAACAGGTAATATTCGGTCATATTTCAGGCTGAGAGAATTTTTTAACCGTTTAGTTTATTGCTTCATAACAAGTTTTTAACGGCTGGAAAGTTTTTAGTTCATTTTACTGTGAGGATCTCGGTATAATCACTATTTTTAGCGCGATAATTTGCTAAAAAATAGAGTGCAAATTTTAAAAATCAAACAAATAGATTATTAATATGGAAGAGTATAAATTTCAAATTATTCAAACAATTATTCTCCTTGTCGTTTTTTCCCTTACTAAGTTAATAACAAAGCGATTTATAGGGAGAGCAGGTGCTAGATTTAAATATCCATCAGGAAGAATAAGAATTACTAATAAAATAGTAAATATCCTGTTGCTAGTAGTGCTTGTTGTTTTTTTAATGAGCATTTGGAATATTGATCAATCGCGACTACTAATTTTCTTTTCTACGATACTAACAATATTGGGAGTAGCCTTTTTTGCTCAATGGTCACTCATTTCAAATATTACTTCTGCCTTGATTATCTTTTTCAATCATCCCATTAGAATTGGAGATTATTTAACAATAATGGATAAAGACTACCCAATAGAAGGAAGATTAAGTGATATTGGTATTTTTTTCATTATTATAAAAACAAAAGAGAACGAGAAAATAACTATACCGAGCAATCTCTTTATGCAGAAAATGATTAAAAAAAGAGAAGCTATTTAAATAGCAAGGAAATGTCAAAAGTTTCAGTGGAGTAATATAGAGGATGTTTGATCGATATAAAGCGCACAATCTATATCTAAAAAAATAAGTAGGAGCGTCCTCTTTATTACCCATTTTTAAATCGCCCATTTCACAAAATAGGTATGGAAATAGTGATACTTTATATTGGTTTTATACTTTCTGCTTATGCAGTGATAGGTAATGATGTTATACAGACCTTAGGCACATTTCTCTCTTCTAATAGCAAAACGCACTGGCTAATTTTATGGGTTTATGCGTCTATAATTTTAGCCGCGACCCTATTCTATGGATGGTATATTTACAATGGAGACGTCACATACAATAGATTAGATAAAATTCCTCTTCCTGAAGTATTAATGTGTTGGCATTTAATTGCTCCTCTTACCTTAATGATAATTACTCGTTTTGGAATACCTGTGAGCACAACTTTTATGATTCTGAGTGTCTTTTCCAGCCAACAGGTGATTGAGAAAATGATACTTAAATCAGTGTACGGCTATGGCCTTTCTGTTATTTCAGCCTTTCTGCTTTATCTTTTAATTGCCCGATGGGTTGAATCTAAAAAATCTATTGATAAATTGGATAAGACCAAACAAAAAAGGTTTTGGATGGCTGCACAATGGGGTTCAACTGCATTTTTATGGTCTCAATGGTTAATTCAGGATTTTGCAAATATCTTTGTTTTTCTACCACGAATATTATCATTTTGGGAGCTACTTGTCTCACTTGCTGTAATTATATTGATAATGGCTTATATTTTTAAAAAGCGTGGTGGGAAAATTCAAGAAATTGTTAACCAGAAAGTTAATACCAGAAACATTCGTTCGGCAACTATAATCGATTTGTGTTATGGGTTAGTCCTCTTTCTGTACGGAAATTTCAACTCAATACCAATGAGCACAACTTGGGTTTTTGTTGGAATACTTGCTGGCCGTGAAATAGCCATAAATTATCTTCTCAATAAGAATAAGTTAAAGAATTCGTACAAACTCATTGCTAAAGATTTTGCTAAAATAAATATTGGCCTTGCTGTAAGCATCTTTGTTGCCTTTTTAGTTCAATTCATCAAGACTTTTTAAAAATCAATACAGCCCTGCAATCTCAATACAGGGCTGCATTATAACTTATCTACTTTTTTAGATAGCTATTAATAAGATTAGTCCATTGCTCAACTAACTGAAGTTCATCACTAAGCTGTAAATTTGTCTCTGTATCATAAAACTCGAGAGAAATTTCTTTTTTGTTTTTATCAAATGGAATAAATAGTAATTCAAGTTTGTCAATTACATTTTGACTCTCATTTTTATACGCAACTGTCCTTGTTGTCTTTTTGATTTTACAATTTTGTATTTCAGCAAGGTTTATGAATTGTTCAACTACTTTATCTTCCAATTTTTTAAAAAAGAAAACAACTCTTTTAGTTTCATCAATTCCAATGATAAAATCACTACAAATTTTATGTTTACTGATATTGCAGTTCTCTTGATTTGCAAGATTGATAAGTGATTGTAATGTTCTTTTTTGTTTTTTCTTTCTGCTTCGACCCAATAAAACAAAAGGTACCACGCAGATTGCTATTGCAATAGCTGCAAGGGTGATATTGCCTAAATCCATTTTCAAGTATTTTAAAATTCATAAATAAATTGATTCCGCATTGCAGTTGTACAATGCCTATGAATTCAAGCCATTCTCTTTAAAGAGTACTGGCTACTTAAAAATGATTTACCAAAAGCAATGGAAAGGATAAATAATATTGGTTTTCCGATATCGTATCAGAAGATTCGTAGAAAAAAAAGCATATTGAGAAAACGCTAATTCAAAAAACTGTTCAGCTGTTTCAGTTGATGCCCAAAGACTTTTAACAGACTTCTTTAAACTTGGTGTGGGAAAATCTTTTAAACTAGTAAATGAATTTTCAGTTTGGGAAGTGTGACACAAAAGATTTGCGGAAACAGTTGAAATAGACTCCTCCTGTTCAGTAGTTTGTGTTTTTTGAATATCATATAAAGCAATCGATTTTGAACCAACATCAATTGCAAAGCAATAAATTGCAATTAATAGTAGAACGCTCGATTTCTTAAAGTCATCTTTCACAGTACAAATATAATGTTTTTTTTAGGTGAAAATTTGTTAGTTTAGGTAATTATTTTGTGAAGGTGCGCAGCTTAATAGAAAAAGAACCTATAAATATAATGCTCAAAAAACTCATGACAAAAAGTTGGGCAGGAGTTAAAAATGTCCGCTTGTATGAAATTGGTTTTACAATAGAGAGTTATGGGAAGTACAAATAGTAATATTATTGTAATAGGTAACATAGAAATTGAGACTGACCTATTTCTAATCTATACTACTACCATTTTCTTGTTTTTCATAGATATCTGAAATGCCACCAGAAACAATAAACTTCATTGCAACTGCTGGATCTACATCTATTATCCTGACCTGGGTTTTAGGTACTATGAAAAGCTCTCCTGAGAAATTATAAGAATGGGGAAAATAGACAGCAACCTTTTCTCTTTCATTTATTTTGCTTAAATCTTCCTCTGTCAGGAACCCCAACTTTTCTAGATTGGAGATTGGATTTACCAATACTATAACTGGTTTATTAAATTTTTTCTCTTTTCCTACAAATGCCGAAAGCAGATCATTTAAAGCAGAATAGATAAGTTTTAATAAAGGGATTTTTTCAATTAATCTATTAAACAAAATTTTGAAGGGTCTGCTAATTATACTTCTGCCAACTATACCAGCTAATACTAGAAGGAAGAAAACCACAACGATTCCTAAGCCAGGGATATCTATTTTAAGGAACTTCTCTAATAGATCTCCCAATAAATTATTTGTAAAATTGAAAATTATATAAATTATGTATGCTGTAATTCCAAAAGGAGCTATGTACAGCAAGCCTTGTAGGAAATAGTTTATTAGTCGTTTCATATACTCTAATTTATTTTTAAATAGCCATATGGAACTCGCATCAATAGTCATTTCCCTCTGCGAGAAATTATTCTTATGCTCGTATCATAAGTCAAAAGTATTTTATCTGATGACTTTTTGGCCTGATAAATTTACTAAAACTCTTTTCAAACTGTACTAAAAACTTTAATCTTCTCTATATTCTTCCAGAAACGCCTTGGTTGTTCTGACTTATCGCTGTGATATTTTCTATTGGAATGTTTTAGTGCTTTTGATGTTATTCTATAAACATATTGTTTTGACGTTGAAATTATATTTATGAGTTTATTATGTAACAATATAAAATCAAGCAATGGAGCGCATTGCAGAGCTTTTTAAACTCTTTGCATGGTACTCGAAATGAAAATCCTAGGCCAATAGAAGTGCATTCAAAACTGCTCTTTTTATCACTTTATTTGCTAAGTATTGTATAATAAGAAGCCCTGTAAGTGTTGACTTACAGGGCTTTGTGCGGAGAGGGAGGGATTCGAACCCCCGGACCCGCAAAGGTCAACGGTTTTCAAGACCGCCGCGATCGACCACTCTGCCACCTCTCCCAATTGCGATTGCAAAAATAGGAGTTTAATTCCATTTCCAAAACAAAAACTGAACTAAATTATAAAAATTATCCACCTTTTCTCTTCCATTTACAGGCTTTTCAGAGTAACTGATTGCATTATAGAAAGATGAGGTTTTTTTTCACCTTTTTTTTCTGCGACGAATTAGGTTTCACTTTTTTAGAAAAAAGATAGGGGAGTTGTTTTTCTTCCTCTGTTTTTTAAGACTTTTCAGAATTTAGACGAATATACCCATCATCAGCCGCTTTTTTTATTAGGGAAGCAGTATTTCGCACATCCAATTTGGTAATCAGGTTTTTTCGATGACTATCCACTGTTAAAGGGCTAATGAATAATTTCTCAGCAATCTCCTTGTTGGTTAACCCTGTTGCAATGAGTTTTAATACTTCAATCTCTCTGCGCGACAGAGAAATAGGTTGAGTGGCATTCTTCTTTAGATTATCAGAAATTTCTTTGCTTAGAAAAATCTCATCGTCAAAAACAGAATGAATTGCCTCTATTATCTCGTTACTGCTCGCATTTTTTAGAAGATATCCTTTAGCTCCTTTTTCGAGCATTGTTTCTACATAGTAACGTTGACTAAAAGTTGAAACAACCAGAATTTTTGATTTGGAATATTTTGTGTGGATGATTTCTATTAAATCAAGACCTGTCATACCAGGAAGCATAATATCCAAAAGGATAACATCAGGATTACAGCTTTCCAAAAGGAGTAAAGCATCCTTGGCATTGTTGGCTACGCCACACAAGGAAAAATCTTGGTGGCTTTCAATCAATGTCTTATACCCTTCAACCACCAGAGGGTGATCTTCAATAATGAGTAGTTTAATCATTTTTCACCAGATGTTCAATATTTTCAAAAGAAACAGTTACTTCAGTTCCCTCTTCAATGACGGAGCTAATATCGAATATCCCTTGATAACCAGCAACTCTGGAGCGTAAATTTAACAGTCCATGCCCTCTATTTTGTTCATCTGTTTTAAACCCCTTTCCATTGTCTCGTACAGTCACACTTAAACGATCTGGTTGTTGAATGAGTTCTGTCACCATTTCGTTGGCTTCTGCATGTTTCAAGGCATTGTTAATCAACTCTTGAACAATGCGATAAACGGTCAATTCAAAACCATTTTCATAGCGCTGAGATTGTCCGAAGAAGTAATAATTCACTTTTGGTGGTTCTGACAACGATTCGCAGAAGTTCGCCAGTGCAATATTTAGTCCTTCTTTTATTAGTAATTCGGGCATCATATTATGAGCCACATCTCTCAACTCTTTCACACTTTGGTCGATAAGGTGGATGGCCTTTTCTAATTGACGAACGTCATTACCACTGAGCATCTGATTTCCATTCATATTGTTTAAGCTTAATTTAACACCTGAAAGCATGCCACCTAATCCGTCGTGCAAATCTCGAGCGATACGTCCTCGTTCACTCTCTTCACCACGCAACACGCTTTGCATAGAGATAATTTCTTTTTCCTTCTCCAGCTCACCAATCTTTTGCTGATGAATGGTAAGTTGCTGTTGTGTGATCTTTCGTTTACGTCGATTCAGTGTGGCATTCATTAATACAATTACAATTAACACAATGATCACCAACATTGTAATTAGGAGGGTGTAGTTACGCCGTTGAAGTAGGATTTTTTGCTGTAGGATGTCGGCTTCTCGTTTTTCTGCATCGTATCGAGCATTTAAATAATTTACTTGTTGCTGGCCATCTTTAGACATAACCATATGGTTGAAATCGATATATAAGTTTAGGTATTCCAAGGCTTTCACATAATTCTTTCGTTCAGTTTCTAAATAAGACAGAACATCATATAAATTGCGCTGAAGCACGGCAGAATGTATAAGTTCTGCTTCCTCCAATGCTTTGAGCAAAGTATCCGCAGCAGCCTGATATTGCCCCATATAATAAAGTATCAACCCTGTTTTATATCGTGTGTCGCAAATATCGTAAGCACTCCCACTTTTAATTGCCCACTGATGGGCTTTTATTATCATAAAAAGTGCTTTGTCATATTCTTCAAAGTTGGAATAAGTGTAAGAGAGGTTATAATAAGCATCACTTATCACTTTGCTGTTATTTAGTGCTTCTGCTGATACAATGCACTTATTATAAACTAATAAGGCACTATCACTTTTGTTCTGAGAAAGCAAATAATTTCCCCATGCATTAAGACATGTTAGCTTTATAAAGTCATCATTCGAATGGAGAGAAGCATGATAGGCTTCACTGTTAAAAGCAGAAGATTTGGCAGAATCTCCAAGGATAACATAAAGACCGCCCAAACGGTTGGCTGTTTCTGCAATTCCAGTTTTATCGTGGTTTAGTCTATAATATTGATAGGCGTTCAGACAAAGACTCAGCGCTTTATCATATTCACCAAATCTTGAATGAAGCAGCGATTGATTGAATTGTATTTGCGTAAGCATCCGCTCGCGCTCTGAGATGCATAGTTTGTCTGCCACATTACACGCAGAATCGTAATAGAGCACCGCTTTGTCGAAAAGAGATTTTTCAACATAAAAATTTGCTGCCATACGATACGTCTCACCATCTTCAGGAGCAATAGTTGATTTTACGTCACCTGTCCATTATAACGTTACTGCAGAAGATGGGTCGGAGGTAAAATATATGGTCACCATCTCTTTGGACGATCCTTTATTGGTAAAATCTGCTGAAAAAAATATGGTTGTTTTTAGGTTCGACGAATTTATACCTGCTGTAATTGCTACCATCGATCAAACTATGAAAACAGTGACTGCTGTTTTGCCTGCCAAAGCTGACTTAGGAAACCTTATTCCTTACATACAAGTGTCTGAAAGGGCGACCATTTCACCAGCATCTGGAGTTGCAATTAGTTTTACGGCACCTGTTAATTACATCGTCACCGCAGAAGACGGTAGTGAAGCTGTATATGTTGTAACTGTTTCCTTAAAGATGAATGCAGATGAGCCACTAAAATTGGAAAACTTTATAAATGAAAATCACACTTTAATCGACCGTGGCCTTGGTATTGACTATATAGTAGAAGGTACTCTGGAGATCAGTGAGCCTGCAGTCTTAACTATCGAACCAGGCGTTACCATTGCTTTCATCTCTGCACTATCAGGTGTAAAAGTGAATTCGGGTGCAGGCTTAAAAATGATAGGCACTGCTGAAAACCCCATTGTTCTTACAAGACCCTTTAACAATGACAACAAAGGAGCTTGGGCGGGGATTATTCTCGAATCATCACGTACCGAGAATCAAATGGATTATGTTCAGATAAAAAATGCTGGCAACGCGATAGGCATACGTGAAGGTGCTATTTATTTTGATAACAACAGTACTTTACGAATGAACAATTCATCCATCACAGGAGCACTAACGGATGGTATTATTATTGTGGAGGGTACTTTGCCCGTTTTTAACAACAATACCATTAGCGGATGTGAGGGTTCCCCCATCTGGAGTAGCAATTTAAACTCTTTGGGCAAAATTGGCAGCACCAACAGCCTTGCCAACAATAAAAAACCTTATATATATGTAGGTTGGAGCATTGATCTATCTGAAAATCTTACTTTTTCCAATCCTGGGTTGCCAATACGTTTTGGAGAAGACTTGATTGTTCGTAAAGATTTAAACCTTCAAAAAGGTGTAATCCTGGAATTTAATAGCGGAAAAGTGCTGACTGCAACTGATGAGGGTATGATTAATGCGCTTGGGGATGCTGAAAACCCTGTGATTTTTACGGGCGCAGTAAACGAAGAGGGTTTTTGGGGCGGTATTTCCATTCAAAATAGTAGAAACAATCGGTTGGAGCATTGTATAGTTACTGCGGGTGGGTATAATACTTATTCTAAAAGAGCCAACATCTCTATTTGGGACAATACCAAGCTTACTCTTTCCAATGTCAAACTTATGAACAGTTCTGGCTATGGTCTTCAATATGAAGGTGCTTTTAGTCTAACACATTCCAATGTGGTTTTTGAGCAATGTAAGTTGGGGAATGTGTATGATTATAACAATGAAGTTAACTACTGGTATCTTCCATAATAGTTAAAAATTGAGTTCACTTCAAATATTGAAGTTTGTTGATACTTATCGATAGTTTGTTAAGGAGGTTAGTATCTTTAACAAACTATAAAATAATTAATAAACCTATTGATTACATAAACTGGCATTTGGACGAATATGAACCAAGTGGTT
The DNA here is from genome assembly GCA_964544795.1 of uncultured Alkaliflexus sp. GTDB lineage: Bacteria > Bacteroidota > Bacteroidia > Bacteroidales > Marinilabiliaceae > CAZHHH01. Next base: position 11,946 of record CAZJDS010000027.1, read on the forward strand.
TTTCTTTTCAGAAAGTTATCTATTGTTATTCTGAAGTGAATACTTCATCAACCAATGAAATTCCAACCAGCCTATCAACAGTATATCCCAACCCTTTCTCACATCAACTCTCTTTTAGTTTTTCTGAGATTTATAGTCGGATTACTTTTGAGCTGTTTGATCTGCAAGGTTGCAGAATTTTGAACAAAGAGGTTAGAAATGGCGAAGTTATAAGCACAGACGGTTTGCCCCAAGGAGTCTATCTATACAATTTATCTATTGATGGAAAGAAGCAAAATGGAGGATTAATCAAAAAATAAAGAGTTTTTCACAAATGCATTAGAGTTGATGTAATCTGAAATTAGCGTAAATTGATAAAAGCGCAGAAGCTTTAATGTTTCTGCGCTTTTCTATAGCAATTTTGTTTTTAGGGCGGCTCATCTCATTTCATCATGCCATATCGCTGGGTCAGCATTTTCGAAATTTGAACTCCTTGTTTTATTCTGTCAGCCATACCAATGCCGTCACGAAGATTGCCAGCCAAAATAATACCTGGAAACTGAGTTTCTATATTCTCTACTGTTTGCAATCTTTCGCTTGTGCTGATTCCATATTGTGGGATGGCATGGTGGTGGCGAAATATCTTAAATAGGTCGGGTTCTTCATCTACGGGGATGAGCATCATTTTTTTTAACTCATCCAACACCATTTTTTTGATGGTTGCATCATCGAAATTGATAACTTCAGGTCTTCGATCACCCCCTAAAAATATGGATAGTAACGCTCCCCCTTTTGGCGCGCGATTTGCCAAAAAGGAGGAAGGGAAAAGAATACCCAAAATCTGTCTGTTTTCTTTGTGAGGAATTAAACCGCCAAAAGCACGAATGGGAATTCCTCTCCATTTTTTAAAACCAATGGATACCTGAACAACTCGTGCATAGGAGAGGTTTTTTATGGATTCCTTCTCTTTCTGATTCAGAAAAGGAAGGAGATTGTGCACTTCATGTGCGCCTACAGTTGAGATTACAATAGCACTTTTCTGCTGAAACTGATCTTTTGAGATCTCATAAGAAACGGTGTATTCACTTTCTTGTGGATAGACTGTGAGGTTTTCACAATTTAAAAGAATATTCTCGTGACCAATCTCTTCTACCATAGCTTCTATGAGGCGTTCTAAACCTCCAGGTATGGAGAACATTTCCTTTGTCACTTTCTTCTCTTTCTCCGTTTTTGGTTCTGTACTTTCCCTTATACTTCCTTTAATGAAGCTGCCATACTTTTGTTCCAAATTATAAAGATTAGGTAGGGCATACCGAGTCACTAATTTGGAAGGATCGCCAGCATAGACACCTAAAATGAAGGGATCCACGGCATAATGTAGGAATGATTTCCCCATTCTGCGTTCCACCAATCGATCCAAGGTCTCGTTAGGGTTTCTACCACGCTTTATAAAGGGTTCTAAGAGAATTCTAATTTTGTCGCGCCATTTAAAAAGAGGGGTAGTAATTCCACCTTTTAAGCTGGAAGGAAGTCTGTACCATCTGCCGTTTTTCCATATCCAACGACGTTTTGCTTCTGCATTGGCTGGTTCATATTTAAAGTTAGGGCCAAGAGACTCAAGCAAATCAACCACTTCGGGATAGGAGACCATACCTGTATTGGGACCACTCTCATAAACAAATCCATTTTCTTGAAAGGATTGGATAGATCCACCCCAGCGGTTTTGTTTTTCTAATAGGGTTATCTTCCACCCTGCACGTTTTAGGTAGAGTGCCGTAGTTAATCCAGTGATGCCAGTACCGATGATAATTGCAGATTTACTCTTCATAGGATTTGTGAAATTGCTATATGCTTTTTGAGAAACGCTTTTCACCCCCATTTAGTTTAGAGTCTAACGTGAGAACAATCTTCTGAATAGTAAAACTGTTTTAAAGGATTGTATCCGAATTAGGACGGGTGAACGTGGTTCAAGTGCTATCTAAGATAATTTCAAATGAGTTTAATATCATATAAATAGCAAAGATCTTCTCAAAGGTTTTATTTAAGAGTTAGATGTTTAGTCTATACTGATATACAGGGATTATCTCAATTCCTTTATCTAAGAATCTCTCTCTAACTTCTTTGTAATGATGGGTAAATCCTAAGATAAATCCTCCGCCACCTGATCCGCATAGTTTCAACATAAACTTTCCGGTGGTAATACCAAACATCCACTCCATCTCTAAGGTAGGTGGAATCATTCTATTGAAATAAGTAGCTTGAAACATTGAGAGATCACGTACTACTTTTTCAAATTTTTCGATGTCTGCATCAATCAGAGATTGAATGCAACTGTTATTCAACGGTATGTATTCATTGAGGATTCTGTTTTTAAACTCAGTGTTTTCACAATCTTTTATGAACTGATCCACAAGGGGAGCTGTTTTTATCGATTTCCCGCTGTTAATTAAAAAAATTGCATCGTCAGAAGTTAAGTTGTAGCGTGGTATTTCTATGGGAATGATAGTTTGATCTTCTTTAATAAGTAGGGGGTGTCGCAAATAGCAAATCAGTGGATCTATGCCAGAGCTAGTGCCATGAAACCATGATTCTAAAACAGCTAAATCTTTTTTTAATTTGGGGATGTCAAGTTGAGAAGTGGCTGGGCGAGATGGAGTTTTTCCCTTTTCCACATATCGATGGTAGAGTGCCGCTACCAAAGCACCGCTGCTTCCCAAGCCATATCCTTCAGGAATAGACGACTCAAAATACAATCCTTCGTCAATCTCTTTTCTCAACAACTTATAATTAAACCCCTCTGGTAGTCCCCCTTTCTCAGCGGTGGGCAGAAGATATTGCTGATAATATTCACGTAACTGTTGATTGCTACCACGTGCAAAATCAAGATCGGTGTATTGATTTTTATTGATGAAATTCAACGATCCATTAAAATGGCTGTATGGAATGGTTAATGCCATAGATCCACAAATGATGCTGTACTCACCAAAAAGCATTATTTTGGAGTAGAACGGATTTGTTAAGGTTTCCTTATTTGCTGACATAGAATGAATTAATGATTTTTTTCTTTGCGAAATAGAAATAGATCCTAATATTAGATAAAGCTAATAATTTAATGGTTGAAACGTTTTAACCATTCTGCTTTATCACTAATTAACCCTTAAGCCTTTCTAAAGTTCACGAATATCTATTTTTTCTGGTCCATCTCCCAGTTCGTCATAAATGATTTCTTGTTGATGACAAAATGGTCGAATTTTATCTTCTATCCAAGGCAAAATTTTTGTTTCCTCGTATTTTGGATAGAGTAGATGAACGTTTGGTCCAGCGTCCATGCTGAATCCAACGGGTAGTTTGTTTTCAATTCGGGCTTTTCTAACTTCTTCAATTACTTTTAAACTATTGGGATGAAGAAGAGTGTATCCTGGATTGGAACTCATCATGAGGGCGTGCAAAGAAAGAGCTTCGTTCTCAGCAATATCGAAGAATTGTTTCCAGTCGCCCCATTTTAAAACTTCCAACAGCTGCAGTGCATTGTCATTTGCCTGTTTGATGCGCGCCGCTCCATAAGGATGGTTATTCATTAATGCGTGCCCCTCGCTGCTACTCACTTTCTTGCTTTTGGGTTCAATAATGAGAATAGCATTCGCTATTTGCATAAAATTAGAGTGAACATTAGGAAGCTTTATTGCATAATCATCGCTGCTGTTTCGGATAGCAGATGTTTCTCCCCATATTGTCCATCCGCCATACAATGAACGGGCTGCGCTTCCTGATCCCAGTCGTGCTAACTCCGAAACCATCTGGAGATCTAACCTGCTGCTTGCCTCATTGTTGATTATTAATTGGAGGTCTGCCAAGCATAGTGCCAGTGCACTCATGCTGCTTGCTGATGAAGCAATACCTGATGAGTGGGGGAAGGTATTTGAGCTTTCTATGGTAAGATGATGGTTGGCAATAAACGGAAGCTTTGACGATGCTATTTTAAGTAAATTGTCGATTTTCTCATTGAACGTCTCTTTTTTGATGCTATCTAAATAGAAAGTAAATCCTCCTTGCGTAGAAGGTTTTGCACTCACACTTGTGGTGGTTATAGCGTTCTTTAATGAAAAGCTTATGCTGGGATTCAATGGTTTTTGCACTTTCTTCTTTCCCCAATATTTTACGATGGCCAGATTCGAAGGGCTTTTCCACTC
>CAZJDS010000028.1:0-15899 GCA_964544795.1 uncultured Alkaliflexus sp.
AACTTTTGTGTAACTTGATAGGAAATCGCCCGCAATCGGCAACTTTTCATACCGCACACCGTTGCCAACAAGCTTAGGAAGAACTGGATATCACATAAATTACTTACATTTGAAAGAAAAAGACTATGCAATCACTTTTAGCAAATAAGAAAGAAGACTTAAAGCGTATATGTCAATTGCTTAATGTCAAAAGATTATATGTTTTTGGGTCAGCTGTTTCAGGAGAATTTAGTGATGATAGTGACATTGATTTTCTTATTTCCTTCACTGAAAACTTAACGCATGAAGAGTACACTGATAATTTCTTCACCCTTCATTACAAATTAAGAGAACTCTTTGATAGAGAAATCGATATTGTAACTGAGCGCACTTTATCGAATCCATATTTCATTGAAAGTGTCAATGAATCAAAAGAATTAATCTATGAAGCGTAAAATAAAAAAATATCTTTTTGACATTAAAATTTCACTTGACTCAATCAATGAATATTTGGGAGAGAAAAGAAACTTCATTGAATATCAAAATAATAAGCTGTTACGACGTGGTGTTGAGAGAGAATTAGAAATAATTGGCGAAGCAATGAATCGAGCATTAAAACTTGACCCAAATCTTAAAATTGAAAATGCAAGACTGATTGTTGATACAAGGAATTGGGTTATCCACGGTTACGACAAAGTTGATGATGTTGTAATTTGGGGAATAATTTCAAAACATCTACCCAAACTAAAGAAAGAAATAGAAGACTACTTGAAAACCAAATAAGTCGAGTAGGTAAAGGGGAGTCTCACCCCTAAACCTCTCACAGAACCGTGCGTGACAGTCTCCCGTCATACGGCTCTTCACATCCAAGTCGCTATGGGAGAAAACCATATTGCCAATGCAAAAACGTATTAGGATATTGCTTGGCAACATGGCACAGCCATTTAAAAGCATGTGTCTTGATTTTCTTCCTGAACCTTCGGTATTTGTTCCTTACCCACATCATAGGATGATAATTAAGCACCCTGAAAACCTTGCGCGTTTCAAAAATCTGAACTTCCCATAGTAATTTATCCAACCTCGTATCTTGGCTTATGAGTATGTGATGACTGGAGAAAAAATAGGGATTGACAAATATAGCTGAGGGAATCACAGCATTAAAGGGAGATTTGTTGGGGAGGATATATTAAAAGAAGTTGTTTTTCAAAAAATTATATGTTTGACTTTTTTCGGCATTTCTCGCACAGGCCATAGATATATAACGAGTGGTGAGAAATTTCAAAACCGTTGGTTTCGGAGGCATTATTCAACACTATTTGGACGGAAGGATCACAAAACTCTGTTACACTTTCACATTTTATACAAATTAGATGGTCGTGCTGTTTTGATTCAAAGGCCTTTTCAAATTGTGCAATATTCTTACCGAATTGATGCTTAATGACTAATTTACTGTCCAAAAGCAGATCAATGGTGTTGTATAGAGTTGCTCGACTTACTCTATAATTTTTATTCTTCATAAAAATATAGAGAGATTCAATATCAAAATGGCCATTATGAGAATAGATCTCATCTAAAATTGCATATCTCTCTGGCGTTTTTCTATGTCCATTTCTTTGAAGATAGTCAGTAAATATTTCCTTCACCAACTCTTTAGCTCTAACCTTATCCATAATTAATCCTATTTAAAATAGCGATGCTAAATTTAGGAATTAATAGCGAAACAAACAAATGAAGATCATGAAGTTACCTTAATCCTTTCCTGTCGCGTAACATTGTGCACCCCCTTAATAGCAGAAATATTGAATATCAGATTATTAAGATCTTCTGTATTGTGAATATAGAGATATATTGCACCTTCAAAAATACCATCATGGCTTTCAAAATGAATTGATCGCATATTGACATTCTGATCATCAGAAATTACCTTGGTTATTTTACTTACAATTCCGATCTGATCAATACCTGAGAGATTAATCAAAGCCAAAAAAGATAGTATTTTATGAGATTCCCAACTGGCTGAAACAATACGATTACCCTGACTGGACATCAAACGAATGGCTACAGGGCACTTTCTGCTATGAAGTGTAAGACGGTTATTTTCATCCATATATCCTACAACGTCATCACCTGGAATAGGATTACAACAGGTAGCTATATGGTAATCCTCATGATCCGTGCTGTCAGAAATAACCATTTCGGTTTGCTTCGCATTCTTGTTGATAGCTGTTTTTTTGCTTGGCTTCCCGAAGGATAAGCGCCAATACCGCACCCATTTATTGGAAGTTTTATCACTTAATATTTTGTGTAGGTTATCCAATCGAATAAGACGGCGTCCAATCCTAAAATAAAGCTCCTCTTTCAGCGGAATATTATAAAAGTTTTGAATCTTTTTTAAAATCTTGGCATTAGTAGTGAGCTTCATTTTATTAAGAGCTTCTTCTAACATCCTTTCTCCTGAGCCAATGAGTGATTTACGTTCTTTCTTAAACGCCTCTTTAATTCGAGTTTTGGCCTTTGCCGTTGTCACATAATTAAGCCACTCATATTTAGGTTTTTGTTTTTCGGAAGTTAAAATCTCAACCTGATCGCCACTTTTGAGCTCATGATTGAGAGGAACCAACTTGTAATTCACTTTAGCGCCAATACATTTGTATCCGATATTGGAGTGAATTTCAAATGCCATATCAAGAGTGGTAGCACCTTTGGGCAGTATTTTCACATCCCCTTTGGGTGTAAAAATCATCATTTCTGCACTAAAGAGATTCAACTTAAAATCATCTAAAAACTCAAGAGAGTTAGAGTCTGGTCTTTCAAGAACTTCACGAATACGTTTGAGCCAATTATCAAGCTCAGATTCTCTATCACTGCTCCCTTTATATTTCCAGTGAGCGGCAAATCCACGCTCTGCAATCTCGTCCATACGCTCACTCCGAATCTGTATCTCAACCCACTGCCCGTCTGGACCCATAAAAGTAGCATGGAGTGCCTCATAACCATTGGCCTTGGGCACACTCACCCAATCTCTCAAACGATCAGGCTTGGGCTTATACATATCAGTAATCATGGAATAGATATTCCAACACTGCGCTTTCTCTGTAATTCCCTCCTTGGGTTTAAAAACGATTCGTAAGGCAAGCAGATCGTATATCTCATCAAAAGGAATTTGTTTCTTCTGCATTTTCATCCATATAGAATAGATTGATTTTGGACGACCTTTGATGTCAAATTCAAATCCTTCACTGCTTAACCGATCAATTATAGGCAATGAAAATCGAGTGAGCTGATGGTCTGTACGAATACGATAATCCTTCAAAAGCTGAGAAATCTCATCATAGACTGCAGGATGTTCATATTTCAAACTCAGATCCTCCAACTCTGATTTGATGGAGTAGAGTCCTAAGCGATGCGCTAGTGGTGCATAAATAAAAAGAGTCTCACCAGCTATCTTTAACTTCTTATGTTCAGGCATGCTCTCCAATGTGCGCATATTGTGGAGTCGATCGGCTAATTTGATAAGTATCACACGAACATCTTCCACCATCGTGAGCAAAAGTTTCCTAAAATTCTCAGCTTGTTGTGATTGTGTTTGATCAAACACCCCGTCCAGCTTAGTGAGTCCACCCACAATGTTGGCAATGGTTCCATTGAAAATGGTTTCAATATCCTCAAGTGTATAATTGGTATCTTCCACCACATCATGCAAAATAGCGGCAACAATACCTTTTGAACCAAGCCCTATCTCTTCTGCAACAATACGCGCAACGGCTAAAGGATGCATAATATAAAGTTCGCCAGATTTCCGACGAACTCCTTTATGTGCTTCCATTGCTACATCAAACGCCTTGTATATCAACCGATAATCTTCTTGGGAATTGCATCGTGTGCAAAGCTTTAGAATCTCTTCCAGCGCATCTTTAGCCTCTTGTATTTCATCTTCTAAAACAGAATTTTCACGCATAAACTACCTCTCATTTAAACAACTAGCAATTTATTATTTTAATTGGTATTTACAAGAAAACTCAAAGTGCTTGCTCTCTTCTACTATTATTTTAATCTGCATCTATATTCGTTTTATTTCCCAGCCACAACAACATAAAACTCTTCTGATTGAAGATACTTTTGTGCTAAAGCAATTATCTGATGCGAAGTAATATTACGAATTTCTTTCTCCATTTTCGCATAAAAATCAAAATCCAACTGATTTTCTTGCAGAGTTCGATAAATATCGGAAGTTGAAAATGGGCCGTCAAAATAACGCAACATTTCTCCCAACATAAAATTACGAACCAAATCCAATTCGTCTTCCAAAACTGGTTCTTTTGTAAGCCTCATCATCTCTTCAAAAATTGCTTCCACTGCTTGGTCGCGCATTTCTCCTGCTACTTCTGAAACTATCATCCAAAGTCCACTCTCCTTATAAGAAATCAGACTAGAGCCGATTCCATAAGTAAGCCCTTTTTCTTCACGAACCGAAGTCATCAGTCTCGAACCAAAATATCCACCTAAAATAGTATTCACGACCATCAATGGAATAAAATCGGGATGGGTATTATTAAATATAGGACGACCAATGCGTAATGCCGACTGAACAGCCCCTCTCTTTTCTACAAAATGGAACTTCTCATGAGATGGTGCCAAAGAGAAATCAAATGTGTTTTCTATTTGCGCAATAAATCTTTCATTACGTCCAAAGTGGTGATCTAATAACTTATATATCTCCTTTCCTGGCTGCCCTGCAACAATAATTTTTGCTTCTCCAGAGAGATAATAATCTCGATGGAATTGTTCCAAGTCACTACGATCAAGATTGCTAAAATCTTCCAATTGCGCCAATCGTCCGTAGGGATGAGCGGAACCAAAAATGGTTTCATGAAACTTCCGTGCGGCAAGTGTTCTTACCTTTTCTGAATTAATTAAATACTCTTCACGGCGTTTATTTAAATAATTCTCTATTTCACTGGAGAGAAAGGACGGATTTTTTATAATATCTTCCATCAAAGGCAATAATTGCGGAAGATCTTTTGTCAAACAAAAGAGAGAAACAACTGAGTTATGATAATAACTATTTGAAGAAAAATAGGCTCCATAAAAATCTAAAAAATCAGCAATCTCATTTGCCGTTTTGGTTTTGGTCCCCTCAACTAAAAGATTACCCACCGTAGAAGCTAAAAGTGGTTTGTCTGCTTGCACTGCTCCAGCGGGGAAAACCCAATCTATTTTCGTTACATCTTGACTGCCTGCTTCAATAAATGAGACATCAATGGAGTTTGCTAACGAAAACTTGTTGACCGGCAAAAAGCCAATAACACCTGGCAACTCAAACCCTGGCCCTTCTTTTCTATTTTGATTGTGGATCATATAGTGCTTTTTACTGCTGGTTGGCTGCGGAATATCTCAATACTGTACTGTTGTTATAATGAAATATAGATTGAGCAGCTTTCTTAATATCAAGTGAACTTACCTCGCGATAGCGGTAAATCTCTGAATTGATCTCATTCGCATCGCCCATCATCTCATATTGTGCCATATTCATGGCTTTATTCAAAAAACTAATTTCAGAAAACACCAAGTTGGATTCAATTTTATTTTTCACCTTTTGCAATTCTGTTTCACTAACTCCATTTTCGGCAATTTTATGTAGTTGTTTCCAAATAGCACTCTCAGCTGTTTCCATAGATGTTCCTGGCATTATTTGACCGGTAACAGTAAACAACCCAGGATCCATATCTCCAGAGATATAGGCATTCACATTAGAGAAAAGCTGTTTTTCTTTCATGAGAGACTGAGTCAATCGAGCAGATGGGCCATTAGACAATAGATCAGAAAGGAGATCATTCACATAAAAATCATCCTCTATTCTACGGCCAATATGAAAATTGATATTAATAAGATTAGCTGGAACCTCTCGCACAACTGAAAGGACTTCCTGTGAAGAACGTTTATTCTCCTGAGGCAAATTCCGCTTTGGGACATCTCTAAATGGAATTTCTCCAAACCATTTTTCTGCCATGGCAAACACAAGATCGGGATCTACATTCCCTGCAATTGATAAAACGGCATTATTGGGTGCATAATGTTTGTAGAAGAAAGCTTTTACATCCTCCAATGTTGCATTTTCGATATGAGAGATCTCCTTACCAATTGTAGGCCATTGGTAAGGATGGGTTTTATAAGCCAATGGTCTAACCAATAATGGAATATCACCATAAGGTTGATTCAAATAACGTTGTTTAAACTCTTCGATCACCACTTTGCGCTGAACATCTAAGCTTTTCTGAGTGAATTTCAGTTCCATCATTCGGTCTGATTCCAACCAAAAAGATGTTTCAATATTTTGGGCGGGAAGAGTCACATAATAATTTGTATAATCGTTGCTTGTCCATGCATTGTTTTCACCTCCCACACGTTGCAAAGAACCGTCGTAGGAGGGTATATTTTTACTGCCACCAAACATCAGATGCTCAAATAAATGTGCAAATCCTGTTTTGGAAGAGTCCTCATCACGCGCGCCCACATCATACAACAAATTAACTGCTGCCATTGGAGTAGTTGAATCTCTGTGTACCAATACCCTTAAGCCATTGGCTAATTTATGCTTTACTATTTCGATCATTGTTTTTCTTGATTTTACAAACGTGGAACTCCATTTAATGTCGATTGATACTCTCTTAACAAATCAACAAAAATTTCAGCTACAGGTTTCATTTTTTCCACCAAAGAGGAGACTTGACCTATTTCCAACTCACCTTCCTCCAGATCTCCTTCAAAAATGCCCTTCTTCGCTCTTCCTTTTCCTAAAATATTCTTTAACTCCTCTGCTAATGCACCACGATCTTCAGCCTCTTTAATTTTTTCAAAAAACTTATTTTTCAACATACGTGTGGGAGCCAGCTTTTTTAAAGTTAGGATAGTGGATCCTTCTGCTGCACCAATGGAAATATTCTTAAAAGATTCATGGGCCGATGATTCTGACGAAAGGGCAAACAATGAGCCAATTTGAACACCTTCGGCACCCAAAGCCATAGCTGCCAATATTTGCTGTCCTGATCCAATTCCACCTGCGGCAATCAATGGAAGTGAAGTTACCTTACGCATAAGCGGAATCAAATTCATCGTAGTGGTCTCTTCCCTACCATTATGTCCACCTGCTTCAAATCCTTCAGCAACAATAGCATCCACTCCAGCTTCTTCACACTTCTTTGCAAATTTACTGTTGGCCACTAAGTGAGCCACTGTAACACCGTGTTTTTGAAGGAATGATGTATATTTCATGGGGTTTCCAGCAGAAGTAAATACGATCTTCACCCCTTCCTCAACAATCACCTCCATCAATTTGTCAATATCTGGATAAAGCAATGGAACATTCACGCCCCAAGGCTTATCTGTAGCAGCTTTCATTTTGAGAATATGCTCTCGCAAAACCTCAGGATACATACTTCCAGCACCCAATAAGCCTAATCCACCTTGATTACTTACGGCAGATGCCAACCTCCATCCACTACACCACACCATACCGCCTTGAATAATTGGATATTGAATATTAAAAAGACGGGTAATTCTATTATCAGTAAAACTCATAGTAAAAAAATCAATTTGCAAGCAACAAAGATAGTTGAATTAAATAGCAGGACAATGGCATAAGCCATGAACAAAAACCTTTTACGGAGAATGATAAAGTCATCTAATTACTTGATCACTTAACTTCAAATGAAAGAGAGATGAAAGAGAGATGAAAGAGTATTATCTACTACTGAATTGGGGTCTACAAAAAATTAATAGTCTCTTTTGATTCGATTCATCTCACGAGTAGCGTCTTTTAGCTTCAATGATTCACGTTTATCGTACTGCTTTTTCCCTTTGGCTAAAGCAATTTCCATCTTAGCCAATCCTCGATCGTTTATGAAAAGACGAACAGGTATAATGGTCAATCCTGATTCTTTGGTTTTTCTATTTAACTTGTTCAACTCTTTGCGATGCAATAAAAGCTTCCGCTCACGCATAGGCTGATGATTATTATAAGTTCCATAAAAATATTCTGCAATATTTAATCCTTTGATCCATAACTCATCTCCTATAAAGTAACAATAAGAATCGACTAAACTGGCACGCCCAGCACGGATGGATTTAATTTCGGTTCCAGCCAGTTGTATTCCTGTCACAAACTTTTCAATTAGTTCATAATCGAACGTTGCACGCCTATTTCTAATATTTATTTTGTTGTTAGTTGACATATGTATTAAAGCGTAATAAATTTTAATAAAGTAAACTTTATAATAGAAGGAGTTAAGTGAACCAATAGAAAAAGTAAGAGAGTCATAAAAATTTGATATCCCCGATTGGTTTGAGTCATATATTGTTCAACTCCTATATGAATAATGTAAATAGAATAGAAAATAATAAGGTATATTCCTACCAATTCAGGAATCACAGCTATAATAAATGTAACTACATACCATAAACTTGAAGAGTAAGTAGCTAACGCCATTACCTCGCGTCTCCTTAGCCCCTTCATTGACAAGATGAGACCCATAATAAAAAAAACCAAGTAAAGACCCCCAAAAAGGCTTACAAATACCAATGTAGCATGTTTCATTGAGAGTTCTGCATTGAAACCCTGATGGTTAATTACAAATCCTACAAAGGTAGCCACAGTGCTTAATCCCATTAATGGCAGTGCAAAATCAGACAAAACCGCATTAAATGACTTGTCTTCACTTTTGATTGAAGCCCATTCCTTGGCTGGTTGGATTAATAATCTCCAAAACCTTACAAACAAGTTTTTGTATAATTGTGAAGTGCTAATTTTAATTTCGTCAGCCATAATAAAATTTAAAAACAGAATTGAACTTTCACAAATTTAAGAAAATAGAGGGAGTCCGTTCAATAAGTTGAACTATTTATAATCCTTAGGGGCAATAATCTTAGCAAAATTTTATCTTTACCAGAAATGTTAACTGTTTCAAATGAAAAATTCTTTGTATAATCTCTTGGTAATAATAGGCCCAACGGCTAGTGGAAAGACCTCCTTTGCTACGCAACTAGCGAAAAAACTGAATGGTGAAATAATTAGTGGCGATTCTCGACAAGTTTATCGAAGGATGGATATAGGTACAGGAAAAGATTATGACGACTACTTAATTGATGGAGAATTAATTCCTGCCCACCTCATCGACATTAAAGAACCAGGATACAAATACAATGTGTACGAATTTCAAAATGATTTTTTCAAAATTTACAACGAGATCCAATTGCGAAAAAAAACGGCAATTTTCTGTGGCGGAACCGGTTTATACATAGAAGCAGTGCTTAAAGGGTACAAATTAATTCATGTACCCTCTAATTATCAGCTCCGTGAATCTTTAAAAGAAAAATCACTTGAAGAACTGGAAACTATTCTAAGCCAATTCCGTAAATTACATAATTCAACGGATACTGACACAGTTAAAAGAGCCATTAGAGCCATTGAAATTGAAACTTATTATCAGACTCACCCAGAGATAAACGTATCATTGCCAGAAATGAGGCCTTTAATTATTGGAATTGACATTGAGCGAGATAGACGTCGTGAAAGAATAACCAAACGACTAAAGCAAAGAATAGAAGATGGAATGATTGGTGAGGTTCAAGACTTATTAAATGAAGGTATTCCACCTGAAGATCTCATTTACTATGGTTTAGAATATAAATACATTACGCAACATCTCATTGGAGAGTTGAGCTACGACGAGATGATTAATCAGCTGAATATTGCCATACACCAGTTTGCAAAACGGCAAATGACATGGTTCAGAGGAATGGAGAGAAGAGGTGTTAAAATCCATTGGATAAAAGAGAGCAATCCAAGGGAGAAAAATGTAAAAGAAGTTATTGAGTTATTTCATAAGCAATCTATTGAAGACTAATCTATGTTTAACAGAAAGGAGCCAGTGTGACATTATCTTCTAAAGATACAGCTACATCCACAGGAGCTACAAACTATATTGAGCGCATAAAAAGGCTGGCTAGCACCAACAAGAACCTAAAGGAACAATTTGAAGAGTTGGCCAACAGATTTTCTGCCATACAAGAGCAAAACAGAAATTATCAGGAGCTGCTACTTAAATTTTCCCCTGAACCTGAAATGGGCAAAAGTAAAGAGGCTCGAAAATCTGCTCGACGATTGCGCATGATCTCTATTCTTTATGTGGGCATTTCTGGTTTCCAAGATCTATACAAATCTGAAGATCCCATCAAGATGATCGATTGGCTGGATGAGCTCAACTTGAAAATAGAAGAGATCGCATTTCAACACAATATTTTAACAATAAAATCTTTAGGAGATGCAACCCTCTTTGCTACTGGTCTGCAAGGAGAGAATAGAACCAATGCAATTGACATTATACAGGTTGCTCTGGAGATGCAACATTTTGTAAATTCCATGAGGGAAAAAGACCCTTCATTTATTTGGTCTCTTAAAATAGCGGTTCACACAGGATCCGTACTTGCAATTCCTGAAAGTAAAAACCATCCTACCTACAGTTTTTCAGGAGAAAATCTTACCACAGCCGTAAGACTTGGAGAAACTGCAGACAGTTCAGGCATCACTACGTCAGTGATGACTTATCAATTAGCAAAAGAGTTTTTTGAGGGTTCTTTAATAGGTAAGATGCCAGCAAGATATTTGGGCACTCTCAATGTTTACAAAATAGAGGGCTGGATACCTGAATTCAAAGATGTGGCCAATCCACATATCCCCAACCATGCTTTCAGTATTAAATATGAACACATCAAATTCATTGATTTAGAAGAAGAGATGCTGGATTATTTAGAAAAACACCTTCCAAAAAACCTCTACTATCACAACGTAAAGCACACTATAGATGTAATTACCGAAGTTGAGCTAATTGGATGGGCTGAAGGGGTTTCGGAAGAGGAGCTTTTGATATTAAAACTGGCAGCACTATTTCATGATGCAGGTCACACGATCAGTTACTCAAACCACGAATATCACAGCACTGTTATGGCGCGTGAAAAAATGTACAGTTACGATTTTCCACATGAACATATCGAAGAGGTTTGCAAGCTTATCATGGTCACTCAATTGCCACCAAAACCTACTACTATTTTAGAAGAGATTATGTGCGATTCTGATCTTGATTATCTTGGTAGAACGGACTTTATACCTGTATCGAATAATCTTTATGCAGAACTAAAAGAGCAAAATTTGGTGAACTCCTTTAATGAATGGAATAAAAGACAATTAAAATTTATAAAAGAGCATCAGTATTTTACAAAAACTGCTTTAAAATTAAGAGAGGTAAATAAACAAAAACAGATTGAACGACTCAATCAACTCATAGAAGAGGGTAATTACGGTTGAAACTTCAATTGAAAAAGGACTATCTCTGGACGATTACCTGTGCGAACAGGAGGACCCCATGTTCCATACCCCGTACTTACGTAAAAATGAGTTTCTCCCTTTTTCTTATATCCTCTGCTCACTTCAAATATCTTTTGAGTTACGTAACCTAATGGCCAAAGTTGACCATGATGCGTATGACCAGATATTTGTAAATCAACGCCTGCTTCCTCTACTTTGTCTAATGCATAGGGTTGATGATCGAGCATTATGATGGGTTTGGAAAAATCAAGTCCTTCTAACAAATCTTCTAACGAAGCACGATTTTCATGCGTGCTGTATTTCTTTTGCAGATCCTCGCGACCAACCAAATAAAACGCATCACCAATTAAAGCCACTGAGTCGCGTAAAACTGTAATACCATTTTGCTCCAGATAATGGATGGATGGATCGCCTCCCCCAATATATTCATGATTTCCTGTGCAAGCATAAACACCCAATGGGGCTTCTATTTTTTTAAGGCACTCTCCCAGATTTTGATTAATTACAGACTTCACATCTTCATCTACTACATCGCCCGCAAAAAGCACCAGGTCTGGCTTCAAGGCATTTATACTCCGCACTAATTTCTCTGTTTTACGAGGCCCAATTATGGTTCCTAAATGAACATCACTCACAGCCACTACTCTCAACGTTCTAATTGTTGGAACTGATTTCTTTATAACAATATCCATCTTTGTAGTTCGTGGATGCCAAGCATTATAATGACCGAATCCGATTACTGCCAAAATCAAAATGGAAACACCTAAAAATGTATATCCTTTAAGCAGTATATAGTTTTGATGGAGCGTATGAAAAAATGACCAAAAATGATTGGCAACTCTGGCCAAATCAATAACAAACAAAGCCAATGTGGCATAAAGCATTACGGCAAACCAAAAAGCCCCAACCCAATGCAAAGTAATGGGCAGTGGATGATACCAGCTCTTTTCCCACATACGACCTATAGGATAAGCAACAACCATTAAAACCATAAAGAGAACAAACCAAATGCGAAGCTGAGGAGTTGCTTCTAATGCTTGAAAACCTCTTAGCCCAATATAAAAATTGACCAAAGAGTGAAGTCCAAAAAAGATGAGAAAAAACAAAATCATATCACAAATATAATTAGATGATTGACAAATAATAGGTTCAAAAAGAGAGAGAAATTTAGCAAATTTAGATCCTCATTGTTTTTCGAACTATCCATCTAAACCAACGGTTAGGTAGTACCTTATTAAACAATAACAGTGCTTTAGCTTGAATACCTGCGGGAAATCTAAGTTTGTAGCTTTTACAAATAGCAGCTCTATAAATAGATTTAACTACCACAGAAACATCTTCTGCCCTTTTGAAAGCAGCTCCATAAAAGCTATCTATCTTTTCAACAAAATCTTTATAATCTGAGAAGTCAGAAGGTACTAAATCAACTCTTGATCGCCCATTAAACTCTGTTTTGATAGGACCTGGCTCGACCAAACGCACTCTGATATTAAATGAACGCAACTCATAAGAGAGACTTTCTGTGAAACCTTCAACGGCATATTTCGATGCATGGTAAATTGAATAGAGCGGCATAGCCATTCGCCCCGCAATAGAAGAGAGATTGATAAAAGTTCCTCCCCCATTAGACTTAAAATGAGGTAAAAAGGCTGCAATAATCCTAGTGGTACCAAAAAAGTTGGTATTCATTTGAGCAAACAGTTGTTCTTCATCAGCCCCTTCAAAAGGACCGATAGCTCCGTATCCTGCATTATTGATAACGACATCAATCTTTTTAAAATCGTGAATAACTGATTGCACTACTGAAGTCACTGTAGCACGATTGGTAACATCTAACGCATAAGTTTTTACTCCTTGCATATTCAGCAGCTCTGGAACAGCATTGGGATTTCGCATGGTAGCTGCTACCTTCCATCCTTTTTCAACAAAATATTTAACGGTAGCCAAACCAATACCTGAAGAGGCGCCTGTGATAAACATAACCTTATCTGCCATATATCTTTAAAAGTGTTGTTTTCATTTTTGAAATAGCAAGAGTGTTAAAGTACAATCTTAACAATTCAACAGCAAAGTAGTTGTACCAAAAATAAAAAACACAGAAAATGCAGAGCAGATTCCGTGTTTATATAAACAATTTTTTACAAAATTAATAGGCAAAAAGAGGGAATTTCTTCATCATTGCATTTACTTCTTTCTTCACTTCTTCAATCACCTTTTTATCTTCAGGATTCGAAAGCACCTTATCAATAAACTCAACAATGGGTGCAATATCTCCTTCTTTTAAGCCACGCGTAGTTAAAGCAGATGTGCCCAAACGAATTCCTGATGTTTGAAATGGAGAACGGTTGTCAAAAGGCACCATGTTTTTATTAATGGTTATATCGGCCAACACCAAAGTGTTCTCTGCCACTTTTCCAGTTAGTTTAGGAAATTTAGTGCGTAAATCAACCAACATACTATGGTTCTCAGTTCCACCCGAGACAATTTTATATCCTTTGGCCATCAATAATTTGGCCATTTCTGCAGCATTTTTCTGAACTTGCTTCTGATACTCTTTATATTCTGGTTGCAATGCTTCAAAAAACGAGACTGCTTTTGCAGCAATAATGTGTTCTAAGGGGCCACCTTGAATTCCTGGAAAAACAGCAGAATCAAGCAGAGATGACATCTTGCGGATTTCTCCTTTTCTGGTCGTACGTCCAAATGGATCGTCGAAATCCTTACCCATGAGAATTACTCCGCCACGAGGACCTCTCAAGGTTTTATGCGTAGTTGAAGTGACTATATGGGCATATTTCACAGGATTCTTGAGCAATCCTGCGGCAATTAATCCTGCGGGATGAGCCATGTCAATCATCAAAATTGCACCAATTTTATCGGCAATAGCACGCATACGGGCATAATCCCAATCTCTTGAATAAGCGGATGCACCTCCAATAATAAGCTTAGGTTTGTGTTTGATGGCTTGCACTTCCATCTCCTCATAGTCTACCAAACCTGTGTCTTCTTTCACACCATAAGCTATAGGCTCATACAAAACACCTGAGCTATTAACTGCAGAACCATGAGAAAGATGGCCTCCGTGAGAAAGATTAAGCCCTAAGAACTTATCACCAGGCTCTAAAATAGTCATAAGAACAGCCATATTAGCCTGAGCACCACTATGCGGTTGAACATTTGCCCAAACAGCCCCAAACAACTCTTTTAATCTTTCAATGGCCAATGTTTCACTCTGATCAACAATTTGGCATCCACCATAATATCTTGCTCCTGGAAGACCTTCAGCATATTTGTTTGTCATTACTGAACCTGCAGCTTCCATTACTTGCTCACTCACAAAATTCTCAGAAGCAATCAATTCAATACCATCCATTTGTCGATGATGTTCCTGCTGAATTAAGTCAAATATTTTCTCGTCTCTTCTCATATGATTAATATTTACATCAATTTATTAATTACAATAAACCACAATCATTCATAATTGTGATATTTGCAGTTATCTGTCAATCACCTATCAATAATTTGATATCCCTCTATAAATCGCACTCAAAACCTAATACAAAAATACCTTATTTTATTAAAATGATAATCTGGTCCTACTTAAAATTATAAAAGAGTTTATCTACTCTTCTGAAAAGTGCATTAATACACGTCGATACACTGAAAATATTTTAGATTTAGAAACAAAGCCTACATACTTGCCATCATCAACCACTGGAAGATTCCAAGCATCCGTCTCTTCAAACTTCTTCATCACTGCATCCATGTTCTCATCGAGGTTTATAAAAGCGGGAGGCATCATCATTAAATGTCGCACCTTGGTTGTGGTATAAAGCTCATTGTTAAACATGATCTCACGAATATCATCTAAAATAACAATGCCAATCAACTTGTTTTTATCGTTAACAACTGGAAAGATATTACGTTTAGACTGAGCTATCACGTTTACCAATTCACCCAAAGATTGCTCGGGATGCACCGTGAAAAAATCAGTTTCTATCACTTTTTCCAAGCGCATAAGTGTCAAAACAGCTTTATCTTTATGGTGTGTAATTAATTCTCCTCGCCGTGCTAGTCGTTTTGTATAAATTGTGTGAGGCTCAAAATATCGGTTTGTCAGATAAGAGATGGTAGAAACAGTTATCAACGGAATAAATAATGCGTGTCCATTGGTAATTTCTGCAATAAGGAAAATCGCAGTAAGGGGTGCATGCATTACACCAGCCATCATTGCAGCCATTCCTACCAGAGTAAAATGAGATTCAGGCAGATTGGCTCCAAAGGTATTGAGAACGACAGCCAAAAGATATCCAGTGACTCCACCAATAAAAAGGGATGGTGCAAAAATACCCCCCACTCCACCACTACCATTGGTAGCAGCAGCTGCAACTACTTTAAATCCGATGAGAGAGCCTAAGAAAATTAGAACCGCCCACTTTTGGTCTTTTAAATTATAAAAAATACTTGTGTCAAAAAGCCCATCCGAATCACCAGATAACAATGAAGTAATGGTATCATACCCTTCACCATAAAGTGGAGG
>CAZJDS010000029.1:0-15725 GCA_964544795.1 uncultured Alkaliflexus sp.
CTTTAATGTTTGGGATAAGTCCGAACACGCCAATACTTCCGGTTAAAGTATTAGGTTGAGCTACAATGGAGTCGGCAGCACAAGCAATGTAATAACCACCGGAAGCTGCTAAATCACCCATAGAAACGACTACTGGTTTCACTTTTTGGGCGAGTTGAACTTCGCGCCAAATAATTTCTGAACCTAGTCCTGATCCTCCAGGAGAATTGATTCTTAAAACTACAGCTTTGATGCTGCTGTCACGACGAGCTTCACGAATGGTACGAGAGAGATCTTTGGATTGGATACCACCAGAAGCCGATCCATCTATTTCGCCTTCGGCATAGATAATGGCAATTTTATTTTTCTCCAGCCCCTTTTTATCACCAGGAATATAGACTTTATGATATTTGTTGGCTGTAACCGCATTAACATCATCTTTCTGCTTGGTTCCTGTTAAGAGTTTCAACTCATCAATCACTTCGTCTTTATACTTTAGTCCGTCTATCAAACCTGACGACAATAGATCTTGGTCCGACATAAATGCAGGTAGTTTTTCGGCAACGGCATTTAACTGCTCTACAGTTAAATCTCTGCTTTTAGAAATGTTTAAAAGCGTATTGTTCCAGATGGAACCTAAATAGGTCTCAGTTTGAAGTCTGGCAGGAGCACTCATCTTTTCCAAGATGAAAGGCTCTACGGCCGATTTAAATTCGCCATGTTTAAAAACCTGCATTTCAATGCCGAGTTTATCTAAAGTCCCTTTATAAAAAGTGCGTGAGCTGCTCAACCCTTGAAAGTCGAGCATGCCAGTAGGTGTCAAATAGACTTTGTCTGCAACAGATGCCAAATAATATGCTTTTTGCGTATAGATAGGAGCAAAGCTGTAAATGAATTTTCCTGACTCTTTAAAGCTGATAAGCTCATTGCGAATCTCTTCAATTGATGCAAAACCCGCCATAACCAAACCCGATTCCATATAAATGCCTCGGATTCGATCGTCTTTTTTAGCCTTTTTAATGGAAGTTAGAATCTGATTAAGACCTGCAGGTAGAGGCTGACCTGTAATTTGTGATATGACTTGATCCATCGGGTTGTCTGAGCCACGTTCGGTGAGTGGGCCATTGATGTCAAGGACTAAAATAGAGTTGTCCTTCACTTTTACTTCGTCGCTTCCTGAGGAGGTTATCACGCTCACCATAAGTAGCAAGCCTATGAAAAGCAGAAAGAATGAAACCAACGAGCCGACAACAACGGCCAGAAGGTATTTTAAAAATTTGCGCATAGTGTTATTTTTAAAGATTAAGTTGGTTAATTTTGTGGATCAATTTACTAAAGTAGTAAATATCATTGATAATTTTATTCAATGTGAGGTAGTTGTTTTAACTTTTCTTCGATGTGTTCAAATTTACATAAAACAATTTTGCTTTTGGGTGGTAATGAACCCAATACCTTAGAGCTTTTTTTTAAGACTCGGCAACTAATTTCTGAAATGATTGGAGACATTGTGATGGAGTCTTCTATCTATGGAAGTAAGCCATGGGGGTTTGAGGCTGATCATGACTTTTTTAATTGTGTAATAGAGATTGAAACATTATTGACTCCCAGTGAGCTTTTGAAAAAGACGATGCAAATTGAAACGATGTTGGGTAGGAAAAGACATTCTCAAATTGGATATAGTTCAAGAGCCATTGACTTGGATATTCTTTTTTATGATGATATTATCTTAGAGAGTGAGAAGCTGATTATTCCACATCCAAGATTACATTTGCGCAGATTTACGTTGCTTCCTTTGGTGGAAAAGTGGTCACAAATAGAACACCCTTCTTTGCATAAAAGTATGATCGAACTTTTGAAAGGCTGTTCCGATCAAGGTGAGGTTTGGCAAATAGACTATAGTTTCGTTCCGTAGGCCAAATCACCTGCATCTCCCAGTCCCGGTACAATATACGATTTGGCATTTAACTCTTCGTCCACAACTCCCAACCACAAGGTAATGGGTTCACCTTCTAACATGTTTTTAACGTAGTCCACACCCGCTTGGCTGGCTACAATACTTACAATATGAATATGTGCAGGTTTCCCTTTTGCTTTTAACGCCTGGTAGGACAGTTCCATACTTGAGCCTGTAGCCAGCATGGGATCAGCTAATATAAGCGTTTTGTTATTTAAATTGGGGGCAGAAATATATTCAATTTGAATCTCGAAATCGCCATCATCGGTATGTTTTCGATAGGCGGAAACAAAAGCATTTTCGGCATGGTCAAAGAAATTAAGAATTCCATTGTGGAAGGGAACTCCAGCACGTAATATCGAAGCTATTACCAATTTTTCCTGTGGAAGAAATTCCGAGGCAGTTCCCAGTGGAGTTTTTATTTTTTGTTCTTTGAAGGTTAAGGTTTTGCTTATCTCGTAGGCAAAGATTTCACCAATACGCTCTAAATTACGACGAAATCGTAAGGGGTCGTTTTGAATGGTGCAATCGCGCAGTTCGGCAATGTACTGATTAAGAAGAGATGGTGTCTGGTTAATCTGTCTTATCTCCATATATCTGTTTTAATGGATAAAAATAAGAGATATTGTTTATATATCACGCCTTTTGTCATAAAAGTTTGCTCTTTCTATTTCAGAGTTAAGTGAGTACGTATTTCTATTTGATTAAACAGATTGTTCTTCCAACTTCAAATGTTAGCCAAAGGTTTGTTTATCAGCTGTTAAAAAGAATTGGTAGCTGTAATTAAACACTTGTTTTTTTGGAGTTGAATACTATTTTATTTTAAACTCCCTTTTATATCTAGCTGGAGAAATTCCAGTTATCTCTTTAAAAATCCTCGAAAAATGATAACGATCTGAAAATCCAGTTTGAATAGCCACTTCATCTATGGACAAATTATAATGATGCAATAAAATGCAAGCCTTATTCACACGTTTTCTTCTTATATATTTCTGTGGCGAAACGCCCGTCTCTTCTGCGAAGAGTCTAGCAAAAGCATTGGTAGCCATTTTAGCCTGCTCTGCTAATGTCGAATTGTTTAATTTGTCACTCATGTTATCTTCCACATGACTCAACACATCTAAAATTCGTTTGTCCTTTGTAATTAAATTCCAACTCTCTTCTGGCATCCCTGATAATAAATCGCTGATTAGAGATTGGATAGCTATACTTGAATAAAAACTAAATCGTGCGTATTCATAGTTAAGATATCGTATTATAATTTGCAATTTTTCTTTTATATGATCGGTAAGTTCATAAATAAATACACCGGGAGATATATTGTCATAGGGCATCCCAATATTAAAATGGATAAATAAATGCGGAATGTTTTTTTTATTGCGTAAGTGGTCTTCAGATAATGAAGAATGAATTCTACCCCCTTTTAAAGAATATCCAGTTTTTGGTATTATATGATTAAATAATCGAGTGGCATAGGAAGTGTTGGGTGCAATCATAATTATTTTATCAGGTGTTAGGGTATATTCTCTTCCATTGTATATTACTGCTGCACCTGGCCTGCTATTGTGGTATATTCGCCAATAGGGAAATGAAAGTTCTTTAAACTCCCAACGTTGAAGCCACCAATATCGGCAACAATGTAATTGAATATTATAATTTGGAAATGTCTGTAGTACATCAGAGGGATCTCCTTTATCTGGTACTTTGGGAGATATAATCATTGTTTGGTATCTATAAAATAGTTGAAATGTTTAAAACAGATACAAAAATAATGATAATGAACATTTTTTAATCTATTAAAGAAATGCAAATTTGCAGTATAGATGTTAATTAAATTAGTTGAAAATTAAAAGTTACATGAGATGACTAATAGATTAATTGGTGATTTACCAAAAGTAGGGATCCGACCTGTTATTGATGGCAGAGAAAATGGCGTGAGAGAGTCTTTGGAATCTACAGTGATGGATCTTGCAAAAGCTGCGGCAAAATTTATTGAGGAGAATTTGAGATTCCCAAGTGGGGAGAAAGTGGAATGCGTAATTGCTGACACTTGCATTGGAGGTGTTGCAGAAGCTGCTATGTGTGCCAACAAGTTTAAGAAAGAGGGAGTAGGCGTTTCATTAACAGTCACTTCATGTTGGTGTTATGGTACAGAGGTAATGGATACAGATCCACTTATCCCAAAAGCTATTTGGGGGTTTAATGGCACAGAACGTCCTGGAGCAGTCTATTTGGCAGCTGCTTTGGCAGGCTATTCCCAAAAAGGTCTTCCAGCCTTCGGTATATATGGCCGTGATGTTCAGGATACAGGGGATACCAACATTCCTGAAGATGTAAAAGAAAAGATTTTACGTTTTGTGAAATCTGCACTTGCTGTGGCGCAGATGAAAGATAAGTCTTATCTATCTATTGGGTTTAGCTCAATGGGGATAGCTGGTTCTATGGTTGATTCTAATTTTTTTCAGGATTATTTAGGCATTCGCACTGTTTTTGTTGAGTCGGTTGAGATCTTACGTCGTATAGAACAAGGGATTTATGACGAGAAAGAATACCAGAAAGCTTTGGCATGGACGAAAGCAAATTGCAAAGAAGGGAAAGACGTAAATAAACCTGAGGATCAGGCCAACGCTGCAAAGAAAGAGACAGAATGGGAAACTGTTGTTAAGATGACTCTGATTTGCCGTGATATGATGATTGGTAATCAAAAGTTAATCGACAAAGGTTACAGAGAAGAAGGGCTGGGTAGAAATGCTATTGTAGGTGGTTTTCAGGGGCAGAGACAATGGACAGATTATCAGCCAAACGCCGACTTTACTGAAGCGATTCTTAATTCATCTTTCGATTGGAATGGAATTCGTCAAGCATTTGTTTTTGCTACAGAGAATGATAGCCTTAATGGTGTCTCCATGCTTTTTGGACATCTATTAACAAATACTGCTCAGATATTTTCAGATGTAAGGACCTATTGGAGTCCTGATGCAGTTAAACGAGTTACAGGAAAAGCGTTGAGTGGTTTGGCGGAAGGTGGAGTGATTCATTTAATAAACTCAGGTTCCACTACTTTGGATGCTACTGCTAAGCAGAGAGATGCTGATGGAAAACCTGCAATGAAACCCTATTGGGAGATAACCGAAGAAGAGGCTCAAATGTGTTTGGACAGCACAGTTTGGCCTCAAGCCAATCGTGGTTATTTTAGGGGAGGAGGTTTTTCATCGCTGTTTAAGACAGAGGGTGAAATGCCAGTAACTATGTGTCGATTAAATATTGTGAAAGGATTGGGTCCTGTACTTCAAATTGCCGAGGGGTGGACGGTGGAATTGCCTGATGATATTCATAATATATTGGATCAAAGAACCGACCCAACTTGGCCTACAACATGGTTTGTACCAAGAACAGATGGAGAAGGTGCATTTAAGGATGTCTATTCGGTCATGGCAAATTGGGGTGCCAACCACGGAGCAATAAGTTACGGACATATTGGAGCAGACCTTATTACATTAGCTTCCATGTTGCGAATACCAGTTAACATGCATAATATTGCTGAGGACAAGATTTTCCGTCCAAGCGCATGGTCTGCCTTTGGTGAGAATAAAGAAGGTTCTGACTATAGAGCTTGCACTGCTTATGGTCCAATATATGGAATGAAATAATTTTAAAGAAGATTTAACTTTACGTAGAAAAAGGACTCTCTTAAGAAAAATGTTTGTGAGAGTAATATATACAAAAAAGCATCTGTTTATTGTAAGATGATTTGGAGATTAAGAGAGTTCCTTTTAAGAATCTAAATATGCGAGAAAAAGATATTGCCATTGTTTTTGATTGTGGCGCATCTAATGTACGAGTGATTGCCATTGATAAAGCAGGGCAGATATTGTCATCACACTCCATGCCCAATGAAGTAGATGAAGATCCTCATTTAAAAGGAGGTAAGATTTGGGATTTGGATAAATTGTGGAATAAGTTGTCTGCGTCTTCTAAAGTTGTCACACAGGAAATAGATCTTGATCGTATTGCTGGGATTACTGTTACAACTTTTGGTGTGGATGGTGCTTTTATTGATGGAAACGGCGAACTTCTTTATCCAGTCATTTCCTGGCAATGCGACCGCACCGAGCCCATCATGCGAAATATTGATAAGTATATCCCTCTTGAAGAGCTTTATAAAATAAGCGGAGTATATCCCTATGCATTTAATACCGTCAATAAAATGGTATGGTTTAAAAATAATAGACCTGATGTTATTGAGCAGTCTCATCAGTTTTTATTTATGCCTTCTTTGTTGATTTACAAATTGACAGGAGCTATGCAGAATGATGCTACGATGTTGGGGACTTCAATGATGGGGGATTTGGAGGAAAGAGAGGCTTCAGAACAGATCTTTTCTACTTTGGGTATTAATAAAAATATTTTTGGCTCCATTGCAGAGCCAGGAGATAGGGTAGGTGAAGTGAATGAAATCGCTTCAAAATTAACAGGTATTCCAATCAACACTCCAGTTTTTATAGCTGGTCATGATACTCAGTTTGCCATATTTGGTTCGGGGGCTCAATTAAATCAGCCTGTTCTGAGTTCTGGTACTTGGGAAGTTTTAATGACGAGAAGTAGTTCTTTTGACAGCTCATTCATGGCCATGAAGAACAACTTAACAACAGAAGCTGATGCCATCCCTGGAGTTTATAATATCGGTCAAAATTGGTTGGGCTCAGGTGTTTTGGAATGGTTTTCTAAGTTTTTTTATCCTGAAATAGAAGGTGAAAGGCTTTATAACAAAATGATAAAAGAAGCAGAACAAGAACTGCCAGGTTCAGGTGGAATTGCAGTTGATCCTGCATTTTATGATGATGGGTCAAGTTCCAACGCAGGAACCATAAGAGGATTGACTATAAGTACCAGAAGAAGTCAATTATATAGAGCCTTTCTGGAAGGTTTATCCTATAGGTTACGCCAAGGTTTAGAGGCATTAGAAACGGCGGGTAATTTTAAGGCAGAAAGTATAATTTGCGTTGGAGGTGGGTCCAAAAATTGATTGTGGAATCAGCTGCGTGCTGATGTTTGCAACATACCCATTCAGTTGATTGATCAAAAAGAGACAACGGTATTGGGCGCTTCCATGTTTGTTTTTGCAGGAGCGGGTGTGTATAATTCTGTTGATGAGGCACGTGAAAAGATCAACTACAATCCACAGTTTATTTATCCATCGGAAAATAGAAAAGTGTATGATCGGTTGTATCAGGAATATTTAAATTTTAAAAAATAAGATCTTCCACTCAATAAATTATCTATTTTTATGATATCTGTTTTGAGGAGTTCGGTTTTTGAAGATTTTCTTTTAGTTGTTTTACAAAGTGAATTGTGTTTTCGACTCTATAATTTATAAAATCTGGTTTGTTTAATCTATAAGAACATCAAAAATTAAGAATATGTTAAAAGGAATATCTCCATTGATTAGCCCTGAGTTATTAGCCACTCTTGCCCGTATGGGTCATGGTGATGAAATTATCTTTGCGGATGCTCACTTTCCAGCAGAGTCATTTAATAAGCACGTTATAAGGGCTGATGGACTTAAGATTGCTGATTTGTTGGCTGCAATTTTGCCTCTTTTTGAGCTGGATTCTTATGTCCCTTCCCCAATAGTTATGATGGCAGCTGTGGATGGTGATGAGTTAGATCCTACAGTTGAAGAAGCATATTTGGATAGTATAAAGATTACCAATCCTAATGTTCCACCTATTAAACGTATAAACAGATTTGATTTTTACGATCGTACGAAATTAGCTTTTGCAGTAGTGATGACTGGGGAAACAGCTAAATATGGTAACATCCTTTTAAAAAAGGGTGTTACACCATGTGAATAATAGTTTAAACTGTTGTGATAAGTAATTCATTTATATGGGATAAAGGCAGAGTTCAGATCTTGTTGAATTGTTGCTTTTTCAATTTAATAATTGATTAAAAAAATGACTAATAAAAAGCCCAAAGTTGTAGATGGGAAGTTTTTGATTCCTTTTATTCTTATAACCAGTCTTTTCTTCTTGTGGGGTATTGCAAATGACTTGACCAACCCTATGGTTTCCGCTTTTAAGAAAGTGATGCCTGAATTGTCAAATTTTGAGGCTGCCTTGGTTCAGTTTGCTTTTTATGGAGGATACGCTACTATGGCTCTTCCTGCTGCTCTGTTTATTCGACGGTTTTCATATAAAGCAGGCATACTGGTGGGATTGGCTCTTTATGCTACTGGAGCTCTGCTTTTTTATCCAGCGGCAGCTTATGAAGAGTTCACTTTTTTTCTTATCTCCCTTTATGTTCTCACCTTCGGTTTGGCTTTTTTGGAAACTACATCGAATCCTTTTATCCTTTTTATGGGAGATCCGGAAACTGCCACCCAAAGGTTGAATCTTTCACAAACGTTTAACCCCATGGGGTCTCTTTTTGGAATGTTGGTTGCGCAACTATTCGTAATTACGATGTTACGTTCTTCAGAATATACACCTGAAGCTTATAACCAGCTCCCTGTTGCAGAGCAGGCTGCAATCCGCACACATGATCTTTCTTTAATAAGCGGGCCTTATATCGCATTAGGTGTTTTGGTGATAGTGATGTTTGTTCTTATCGCTTTATTCAAAATGCCTAAAACAAAAGACCATTTGTCTATGCCATTGAAAGAGACTTTTAAAAGGTTGTTAAAAAACAAGCGCTATTATAATGGTGTTATTGCGCAGGTTTTTTATGTGGGTGCTCAGATTATGGTCTGGACTTTCATTTTTCAATATGTGGACAATCTAAATTCAAGTAGACCTGCAGATGCTCAACTTACTGCGACTTGGTACAATATGGCTGCAATGACCCTGTTTTTATCTTCGAGGGCAGTAAGCACTTATCTATTAAGATATATTGGGCCAGGAAAGCTTATGTTGTTCTTTTCCTTTGGAGCCATTTTAATGACTTTGGGAACCATTTTTATTGTAGGCGTTGGTGGCTTATACTGCTTGGTAGGAATTTCAATATTTATGTCACTTATGTTTCCCACTATCTATGGCATTGCCCTTAAAGATATGGGAGAAGAGGCTAAAATTGGTTCAGCAGGATTGGTTATGGCCATTGTAGGCGGTGCTCTTATGCCACCTCTTCAGGGACGGATCTTAGATATAGGTGGTCCAGGTTTCAATGATATTAATGTTTTAGGATATATTCCTGAGGTGAATGCATCTTTTGTCTTGCCACTGATTTGTTTTGTGGTGATTGCTGTTTACAGCTATAAATCGAATAAATATTATCTAAATCAATAGTAGTAGAGATGATTGAGAATATATGCTGTGTGTTTATTATGGAGTCGGTTATCCGCCTTTTTTGATAAATGTATTCAGTATTATAAGAAATGGGTTAAAAACTCTACTATGTGTTAGATATACCTAAAGTCGAATTTTGAGTATGTATTAACAAAATTCATTGCTTTTGGAAGTTTCAACCCAAATGCGAACTTATCGCGATCACATGTAATTACGTGTTTTTAGACGCGATTTTCATTACGAACTGCTTCCTCTCTCTGAGCCAATTTAGCATGAGAACAATTGGCTTCAGAACTGGATTTTGCCAAATATAATAGATCTCTTCTATAGCTCCAAAGCCTTTGTAAAACCTTGCCACACCCTCTAAACTCCCTCCTTCAAAGTCTAATATTTTATTACTTTCTGCATGTGACTTTATGACGTGATCCATGAGTAGGAACATGCTTTTTTGTTCAAACCCCTCTGGGGATGAATGCCCAGATAGAAATGTGATTCTGTTAAATTTATTTAGGAAAAACCCCATACATAACTCGGTATTATTGGTATTCGTTACTGTCCATAGAGCACCAATTTTATTGTTAAGGCTGACTTCTACAATGCGTTTTAAAACTTCCCACTCTTTTAAAGATAAACTATAAGGTGCATGCTTTTGTGAGAATTTAATAAATGTTTCGGCACAAAATGTTTGGTTAATTTTCTGTGGATGCTTTGTCGCCTTTTTAATATTACGTTTTGTATTTTGATTGAACGCTTTAAATAATTGAGAAAACTCTTTTTGAAGTGGTAAAATTAAATTACTTCTCTCTTTGGTGAGGCGATCTCTCTTTTTAAAACAAAGATTCTTGGTCTGATAGATTATTGTAGCGAACGGAAGTCTTTGCGAACTAAATTTAGCTACTTCGCAATTGGCGTATTTCTCTGAGAACAAACCCAATTGCTGGCAAAAAGGAGGCTGGACTATGAACTTAATGCCTAAAACTTTCTTAATAGGCAAAGGTACCAGAATTGTGTAATCTTCATTGACCAAAGCTTCCCAGTTGGGGCTTACTATATTCAAATACCAACTGTTGGCATAGATCAATGGATGGTGAGTATCTGTTAAAGCAGCATCCCACTTTTCGAAGTCAATTTCACTGTTTTTTAAATGGCGTAGTTTCATGATTTATAACAACCCTTCATCGGCGAAGCTAAAGTAGCCATTATCGGTGACAATGATGTGATCCAGCACAGGAATATCCATGATTGATCCCGCCTCTTTAATTTTTTTTGTAATTTTTATGTCTGCATCGCTGGGTGTTAAGTTGCCCGATGGATGATTGTGGCTAATAATCATGGAAGCTGCATAAACTTCCAGTGCTTTTTTTAAAATCAATCGAACATCAATCACTGTTCCTGTTAATCCACCTTTACTTACATTGTATCGAGTGATAATTTTGTTGGCGCGGTTTAACATTATTATCCAAAACTCTTCGTGAGGCAAATGACCCACCATTGGGAGTAGAAGTTGATAAGCATCGTTACTACTTTTTATGGCGGGGATCTCCAAAGATTCTTGCAACAATCGCCTTCTGCCAAGCTCCATTGCAGCAACTATGGTTACGGCTTTTGCTTCGCCTACTCCGTGAAAACCGTTTTTTAATTCATCAATGCCCGCCTTACCCAGCTGATTAAGATTATTATCATAGGCAATCAATATTCTTTTTGCTAGCTCTACCGCCGACTCTTTGGCACTGCCCGATCCTAAGAGGATAGCCAACAACTCTGCTTCCGATAAGGACGAAAGACCTTTTTGAATCATCTTCTCACGAGGGCGATCCTCTGCGGACAACTGTTTGATGGTTAGATTTTTATAACGGGTCATAAGGCATTTTTAATTCTAAAATATGAAAAAAGATTATCAAATGCCATTCAATATTAAATTTGAGATGGCTACTTCTCCTTTTCTCGACAAATACGAAGAGCTTTTTTATGGAGACAATATGAGGTGTAGATGGGTTGTTATTATTATTTTTGATAATGCCTTTGATCAACTATCAAGTAGCTTCATTTTTCTCAGCGTCTTATTTATATTAAATCTTTTTTTCATAGAGATATAATTATCAATTATTATTTTTTAATACGTATTTGTTCTTACTTTTGATTAAAGTAAACCAAAAAACTATGAGTTCAATTTTAAAGCTCCGTATCAATGCTATAGTAGTTATCCTTCTGTTTTCTGGGATATTTCTTGTCGGTTGTAAAAAAAGTGAAAACAATATTTCTAAAGAGACCCTCGCAATTAATGAGTGGATACTCGATTATATGGATTTTTTCTACTTCTGGAATAAAGAGTTGCCAAATATAGACCCAAGGTTAGAGCCTGACTCTGAAAAGTATTTCGAGAAACTCCTAAAAAAGCCAGATGATAAATGGTCTTTTATAACTGACAACGCAAAAGAGCTTTTTGAGTATTTTGATGGAGTAATAAAAAGTATGGGATATTCAATCCAACTCTACTATCTTGAAGAGGGTTCAGATCAGGTGATTGCAATCGTAGAGTTTGTCTATCCGAATTCTCCTGCCAGTGAAGCTGGAATTGCTCGTGGAGATATTTTTACCCGAATAAATGGGTCAATTATTACTGATTCTAACTACCAAGAGCTCCTTAGCTTAGATAAGATGGCAATTACTTTAGCTTCATTAACAAATAGTGGTATTGTGGAACAACCCAGCACTATTAATTTAAATGCTATAAAGTTAGAGACCAATCCCATAGTGGTCAAGTCAGTAGCAGAAGTAGATGGAATTAAAATCGGTTATCTCGCTTATACATCATTCATAGAGAAATATGATTCGGAACTAAAACAAACTTTTTTGGAGTTCAAAGAGGCAGGTGTTAATGAGTTGGTTTTAGATTTGAGATACAATGGAGGGGGCTCAGTTACTTCTGCTCAACTGTTAGCAAGTTTGATTGCTCCAACATCTGCGGGTGGAGATATTTTTATCTCAGAAGTTTGGAACAATAATATAACAGAATATTACCAACAAGAAGACATTGATACCCAAATAAGAATTGAACAGCATGATGCGGCTTTGCATCTTAATAGGGTATATGTTCTAACTACCCAGGGAACTGCTTCGGCCAGTGAAATGGTTATCTATGGATTGAAACCTTACATGGAAGTGGTTCAAATTGGTGATGTGACTTATGGAAAGTATTATGGATCTATCACAATTACTGCTGATGAAGATGAAAAACACAATTGGGCGATTCAACCTATTGTTATGCGTTCCGAGAATAAAACCAATAGTATTAATTATTCGGTGGGATTGCCACCTGATTATGAATTGATAGATAATCGATACAATGCCCAACTGGGGGATCCAGAAGAATATTTTTTTGCTGCTGCAATTGGTCTAATAACAAAAGGGAGCTTGCCAGTTGCGCCAATATTGAAATCAAAATCTGTTCAAAGAACAGTTCGGAATTCAAAAGATTGGAATGATCCGCTTAGAACTATCATGATAACCAAAATGAAAAAATAAAGGAGAATGTTTTTAAGGTCTGTCAAGGCTGTCTTTAACTTTTCGGAAGAGCGGAGAAGCGAATATAAACTCATTTAATATTTTGTTGTCACTCTGAAATATATCGTCTTTAGATCCTTCCCAATATTTCTCCCCTTTATAGATGAAAATAATGTTGTCACCAATACCCAATACAGAACTCATATCATGGGTGTTGATAATTGTGGTCATATCATACTCTTCAGTTATTTCTTTTATAAGTTCATCTATTACTATGGCAGTTTTAGGATCCAAACCAGAGTTGGGTTCATCGCAGAAAAGGTATTTCGGATTCAGTGCTATGGCTCGTGCAATGGCAACACGTTTCTGCATTCCACCACTTACTTCTGATGGAAGCTGATGCGACACATTCTCTAATTTGACTCTTTTAAGACAGAGATTTGCTCTTTCACGTCTATCTGCTAAACTCAGCTTTGTAAAGATATCTAATGGAAATCTTACATTCTCTTCAACAGTTAAAGAATCGAATAATGCAGAACCTTGAAAAAGCATGCCTATCTCTTCTCGAATTCCTTTTTTTTGCTCATCAGACATTTTTAAGAAGTTTCGATTGTTATACAAGATCTGTCCTTCTTCGGGTACAAAGAGTCCGACGAGTGATTTCAAGAAAACAGTTTTTCCCGACCCGCTTTGACCAATAATCAGGTTAGTTTGCCCCTTTTTAAAAGTGGCACTAATACCATTTAATATTTTTTTTCCGTCGAATGATTTGTGCAGATTAATAACTTCAATCATGTAAGCATCAATTGTGTGAGAAGTAAATTAAACAATAAAATTTGGATACTACTAACAACCACTGCTTTAGTGCTGCTTTGGCCCACTTCCAACGAACCACCTTGGGTGTAATATCCGTAATACCCTGAAATTGTGGTGATAAGGAAGGCGAATACCACCGATTTAATTAATGAATAGACTACATAGAATGGAACAAAAGAAAATTGAATACCATAAATAAACTCTGAAGAAGGCACCACTCCTGTAACACTCCCTGCAACCCAACCCCCAAATATTCCTATAATCATACTAATGATCACAAGAAATGGGTTCAATACGACCAAGGCAACTACCTTGGGTAAAACCAAATAGCCTGCTGAATCAATTCCCATCACATCTAAAACATCAATTTGCTCTGTAACACGCATAGTGCCAATTTCTGAAGCAATATGAGATCCGACTTTGCCTGCCATAATTAACCCCACTATGGTGCTTGAAAACTCTAACAAAATAGTATCCCTCGCTCCCAAGCCAACTGTATATCTTGGGATAAGTGGCATTTCAAGATTATAGGCAAGTTGAAGAGTTATTACGGCCCCCATAAAAAAAGAGATAATAACAACGATGCCTATAGAACTAATCCCTAAGGCATCCATCTCTTTGATTATTTGTCGAAAAAAGAGTCGATGTTTAACTGGCCGTGAAAACACACGCTTTAAGAACATCGCATATCTTCCCACATGAAAAAGAGAATTGGTAATAAACATAGTTACTCAATAATATTTGATGTTGATTTTTTTAAAAGGTAAATTTAGCTTAAAAATACCAAGAAAAAACAAGGGGTAGAACGAATTGTGACAAAAAGAATGTTTATATTTAAAATGTTTCAACAATTTTGGCGTTTTAAAAGAAAGAACAATAATATTACAATCAACAATAATCAGCCTACTTTTATCCTCTTAATCTTTGAAGACTATTTATATTTACTGATAAAATAATTAAAATGAACAACGAAACGTATTGCGTTATCATGGCCGGTGGCATTGGAAGCAGATTTTGGCCATTAAGTAAAACTGATACTCCAAAACAATTTTTGGATATACTTGGAATAGGGAAGAGCTTGCTTAGACAAACTTATGAGCGGTTTTTGCCTATTTGTCCAGCCGAAAATTTTATAATTGTTACCAATGCCGAATATAAAAAGCTTGTACTGCAAGATCTTCCAGAAATAGATGCCAGTCAGGTATTGTCAGAACCTTTCAGAAGAAATACAGCACCCTGTATTGCGTACGCCAATTCATTTATTCGCAGCAAGTCAAAAAATGCAAGTATTGTTGTAACTCCAGCTGATCATCTTATTATAAATGAAAGTGCTTTTGTGAAAGCCATCAAAGATGGTATTGAATTTACAAATAAAAATCAATCACTTTTAACGTTAGGTATAAAACCACACAAACCAGAAACAGGATATGGCTATATTCAGGTTGGCGAAAAAATAAATAAAAAGGAGTCTTTTAATAAAGTAAAAACTTTTACGGAAAAGCCTGACATAGAATTAGCAACAGTCTTTTTTGATAGTGGCGAGTTTTTTTGGAACAGCGGTATATTTATTTGGACGTTGGAGAGTATTGACAAAGCTTTTAAAAGTTATTTGCCAGAGGTGCAATCACTCTTTAAGGCTTTAGATGATAAGATTGGAAGCGCAGATGAAGTGAAAGCGTTAACTGAAACCTATACAGAATGTAAGAATATCTCCATAGACTATGGAATTATGGAGAAAGCAGACAATGTTGTTGTTCAAACTGTGAGCTTTGGTTGGTCTGATTTAGGTACATGGTCTTCTCTTTATGAATATTCAGCTCAAGACAAAAATTCCAATGCAGTAATAAGAGGAAAAGTTCTTTTGTATGATACGAAAGAAAGTATTATAAATATTCCTAAAGATAAAGTAGCCGTGATTCAGGGGTTAGAGAATTATATAGTTGTTGATTCAGAGAATGAACTTTTGATATGCCCTAAAGATCATGAACAGCAAATTCGTCAATTTACAACTGATGTAAAAACCGAATTTGGCGATAATCATGTTTGAAATATAACGCATTTAAATCCTTTTTTTAAGTTGTGTCTCTGATTTAGAGAATTGTTTCTCATGGACTCTCTACTGATCTTCAGTCACACAACTTTTTTTAACTAAATCTTTTGCTTTTAGTTTTGGAATGACGGATTTA
>CAZJDS010000030.1:0-15512 GCA_964544795.1 uncultured Alkaliflexus sp.
TTTCCTCGTCATGATATTCCTGATGTGATAAACAAGCCTGTAACTGTTGATGTGCGGAGTTTTGGCGTACGTACACCACCAAGTTCATTAGAAAACCCATCTTATGGTATTTTGGGTATATTTCATATATTACCTCCAGCGTTGGCATGGCTTTGGCGCTTGGTGAGTCCACGTGGATATGCCAATCCAAGTATTACAGGTTCAGGTGATATGGCAAGTGAAGGAGTAGGTTCTTATTGGCCATTTGCAACAGGGAAAAAGATTAATCACGCTAATTTGTTGTTGGAGCAGATTATTAATTCTCCAAGAGTGCGTTATACGCTCACGCCCAATCAACATATAGGGGTATGGAAGGTAGGATTTAAGCCTCAGTTAATTATGCGCGAGTATCTCACCCGCAGAGGAAATTCCAAGCTGCGTTCTGAACAATATCAGCCAGCAAGATCGCCTCTTTTAGGCTATGAATTGAATTTTATTACTATTGAAGGGAGTAAAATTCCTTCACGCTTTTTAAAAGTTTATAAACAACCTGAAGTGGGTGAAGAGGGTTACGATAAAGGCGCTGAGTTACTTTATGATTTTTTTAGAAAAGAACTGCAGCAATACCTTCAGCCTGATTTATTACCTTTGGGGCGTAAGATTATTGAAGCTTGTTTGAATGGAGCTTCAGTAGAAGAGTACAATGAGTTGTTACCTATGGAATATAAATACGCATTTTTCAAAAAAAATAAGTAATGAGCAAAGTTGTCATCATAATGGGATCAAAGTCCGATTTGGAGTGGTCTCAAAAAATAGGAAAAGCTTCAAGTCAATTGGGAATGGATGTTGTCATGAGAATTGCTTCAGCTCACAAAGTTCCATTAAAGTGCTTGGATATTATTCGTGAGTTTGAAAAAGAGCAGGTGGTATTTATTACCGTTGCTGGTCGTAGCAATGCATTAAGCGGTTTTAGTGATGCACAAACTCATTGCCCTGTAATTGCTTGTCCTCCTTATGGAGATAAATATGCTGGAACAGATATCTTTTCAAGCCTCCGTATGCCTTCAGGTGTTGCACCTATGGTCGTACTGGAGCCTGATAACGCTGCTTTGGCTGCGGCAAAGATTTTTGGAGTAGCCAATGAAACAATTAGAAAGAATGTTGCTGTCTTCCAAAAATCACATCGTGATAAATTGGATGCAGATAATCAATCATTATTGTAAGGGAAGGTTGGATGATTAAATCAGGTAAAGACATCATTTTTGCTTCAAAATTAATACGGGAAGGTAAATTGGTTGCCTTTCCTACCGAAACGGTTTATGGTTTGGGAGCTAATGGGTTAGATGCGAAGGCGGTGGCAAAAATTTTTGAAGTAAAAGAGCGTCCCTCTTTTGATCCTTTAATTTTACATATTTCATCGATAGAGGAGTTGAAAGTTGTTTTTGCAAAAAATATTCCTCCTCTTATATTGAAATTGGCAGAAAAATACTGGCCAGGACCCTTAACAATTGTATCTCAAAAAAACTCAAAGGTTCCAGATATTGTAACAGCTGGACTCAATACAGTGGCTGTTCGAATGCCTAATCATCCTATTGCCTTAAAACTTATCAGACGTGCAAAAGTGCCCATTGCAGCGCCAAGCGCTAATCTTTTTGGTCGGTTAAGTCCTACTCAATCTGAACATGTTCGCAGTCAGCTTCACGGTGTGGATTACCTTTTGGAAGGTGGTAGTACCGATTTTGGTATTGAATCTACAATTGTGACTGTTGCATCTGGCAAAATTGAGATTTTACGTCCAGGCGCTATTACGCCAGATCAGATACAATCAGATTTTCCAGAAATTGAGGTGGTATCCTCCAGTACTGAAAAGCATATTCAAGCTCCAGGACAGCTTAAAAGCCATTATTCTCCGCGTAAACCTTTTTATCTTTATGATAAAATGCCCGATGAACTTCCTGATTATGCCGCTCTTCTACTATTTGAACCTTTGGAGTTGCCAAAAAACGCTAAATCTAAAATTGTGCTGTTGTCTGAATCGGGAGATCTGATAGAAGGAGCCTCTAAAATGTTTTCAGCTCTTCATGAGTTGGAGGCAGATGAGCAGGTGGAGCAAATTTATGCTGTCAGCGTTCCTAAAGAGGGAGTTGGACTGGCTATTATGGATCGTCTTCAGAAAGCAGCGTACCGCTTTACAGGGGCTATTGATGAAACCGAGATACAGGTGTAGAATGAAATTTATTTAAGAAAAAGTAAGGTCATCCTATTCAAAGATGACCTTATTTTGTTTGAGATATTCATATTTTAAACCAACTTCTTCAACAATGCTTCTTTATCACCTGCTAAATAATTAATGGGTGCAATTTCTGGCATGGTATAAGCTCCAGGCTCTTGTTTTAAAACAGCGCGAGCGCATGAAATCAATATTTGGGCTGTTAAGGCGGGATTGTTAACCGTCATTTGGTATTTGAAAAGTTGATTTTGAGTTTTTCCTGAAACTCCTTTGTGCTCTATTGAAACACCATGTCCCATATCTTTTAAATCATCTACAGAAGCAACTTGGCTTACATGTGTTTCATCATGCACAAAGTATGCATCACTCTTGATTTTTGTAGAAACATCTTCAAAGTTAGCTCCTTTTTCCAGCTCCACATATACTAGGCGACGGTGAATACCTGTTCCTGTTGGTATGGTCATGGAGAGCGCGTTTTTAACACCTGCAATACCTTTGGCAACCACCGAATGTCCCATACTCATGCCAGGGCCAAAGTTGGTATAAGTAATTCCTTTGGGCGCCATGGCTTTCAGCAAAGTTCGTATTACAGAGTCGCTGCCAGGATCCCAGCCTGCAGAAATAATGGCTTTAGAATTGTGTTTTTTTGCAATTTCATTTAAAGACTTTCTAAGCTCCAGCATTGCATCACCGTGAATATCAAAGCTGTCCACAGTGGAGATTCCTTTGGTTAAAATTTTCCCAGCTACTTCTAAAACACTTCGTGATGGCGAACAAATAACAGCCACATCTATCTTTCCCAACTTTGAAATATCGTCTACTACTTTTATGTTGGTAAGTTCCAAGGGCGTTTTCCCAACCGATTCGCTTCGACGAACGACTCCCACCAGTTCCATATCTGATGCTGCTTGGACTGCCTCAACGGCAAACCTTCCTATATTGCCATAGCCTACTATGGCCAACTTTGTTTTTTCCATAAATCGCATTATTTAAAAATCTAAGATACAAAATTGCAAAAAATCGAGATAAATTACAAATTGAAATAAAAATGTTCGTTTATGTTTCAAAGCGTATTGCACTACCTATTTTTAGTGTCATTTTGTTATATATAATAGCTTCAAAATGAAAAATCATTAAATTTGTCACACCCTTTTTTAGATTTGTAGAAAAGAATCATTGGTCTATTTATTCAGGATGAATTTTTAAAAACAACTCTTTAAAAACAATTTGTTGCTAATTTCCCGCAACCTTTTTTAAATTGTTGCATCTAAAGAAGAAACCAGTAGGAAGATATTTATGAAATGAGCCATGAGAAAGCTTCTCACAAAGGCGAATCGAAGATCAGCGCAGCTAATGATTTTCTTGGCGAGTTCCATATGGCAACTAAAAAACAATTTATAATCATGAAAAGGATGATAAGATTAACTCCGTTTTTTTTAATTGTTATTTTACTTTTTTCTTGCTCGAAAGATGAAGACTATTCGTTAAACAAATTTTGGGTGAGTGCTGCAACAATTAGCACTTATGAGGTGAAACCCTATCTGATTATAACTGATAATGGAGATAGGTTATTTCCAACCTCGTCCAATGTTAAATATTTTAAACCTATTGATAAGCAAAGGGTTTGGGTGAGCTATACCATTTTGAAAGATGAAAAAGATGCAGGTGCTGAGTTTGATTATTACGTCAAAGTGAATGACGTTAGAGAAATACTAACAAAAGGGATAGTTACACTTACAGATTCCAACAAAGACTCCATTGGAAATGATCCAGTTGAAATTGAAAACGTTTGGTTTTCAGGAGACTTTTTAACCATTGGTTTTGTTTATGGAGGGGGAGGCGCTATTCACTTTGTAAACCTTGTGCGTAATGTTGAAGATGCTTATACAGAGGAGCAGTTACCTATTTTAGAATTTCGTCACAACCGAAATCATGACCGTTTTAATAACGCCATGCGTGGTTGGGTGTCTTTTGATCTTTCTGAATTAAAAGTTTCCAATCAGGGTTCTGTTACTTTTATTCTTCGAGCGAACTCCTTTAATGAAGAGGAACGATTTGAACGGCAACTTACATTCAAATATGGGGAAAGTGAAAATTGAGTGGACGTTATTTCCTTTTAAGAGGTGTTTGCTTAATTTTTATTGACTTGCATACTCATTCGGCAGATTGTTTTTGCTGTTACTTTTTTTATTATCCGTTTTGCAGAAAATAGCCCCTATGTATCTGTCTCCATTCTTCTCTCTACCTTATATTATTTTTTGTTTGAAATTTTATTAGCGATAAAAATCATTGATTTCCTGTTGTTTTATCCGTATATTTAAAATTACATAAAAGAAACAAAATGTTGTTTCGAACCCCTAATGAAGGCTGCCTATGTAGTGAGTGAATGTGTTGATTGAGTTTTTCTTCAGCCTTTATAGTGAGTTGTATTTTTTAACAAGTTAAAAGGAGGATGGCAATGAAGACTAAAACGAATTTAATCAGGTTACTGACAGGCCTGTTGCTCATCATTGTTATTCAAATTAATGTAAATTCTGAGGAACTTGAACTTCGTTCTTCTGAGGTTATGTATTACTCTTTTCTCTACGATTATCCCATTAATTCAGATGTAGAAATTGATTTATGTGATTGGATGATTTGCCCATACGCTTTTGATAATAATGAGTTTTACCAACATCTCTCTTTGGATTGGTTGGATAGAGGAACAGGATTGTTTTGCTCTCCTTTATATGATTTTCAAACCGAATCTGAAGAGAATTTATTTATCAATGAGTTGATAAATAATTCAACAGAAATATCCTTGATGAGATGGATGTTGAGTTTTGAACCTATTGTTGTGAATATTTTATTGGAAGATGTGAAGCCTGAGCTTCTTGAAAAGTGGATGTATGATGCTGATGATTTTTTGGATAAGGTGGATTTGTATCCACAAATGAGTGATTGGATGTTGGTAGAAGATTTGGGCGTGACAAAAACTCAATTGGACTTAGAACTCTGGATGATAATGACTTTTAGTGTGAATTAATTGCATAACAAGCTTTGCATTTTAAAGCAGACTTTTTGCTCGAGAGTCTGCTTTTTGCATTTTTTACATAACTATTTTTAGAGTGAATAATTATTTGCTTCTGTATAATTAAATTTATCAATGATAATAGAGGAGGTGTGTTTTATCTAAAAGAGTAGCTAATTTTATAGATAATCAATGTGTTAATACAATTAGTTGTTGGTTTGATTTGGAGGTTTCAATAAGGATAAGTAGAATGTTTTGATACAAATATTAGTGATAGATTCATAGTTTTAGCTTATATTTGACCTATGGTTAGCGTCATTTGTACACTATTTCTTGCAATTAATTAATCATTTTATGAAGACATTTTTACTGCTAATTGGTTGTGTTGGTCTCTCTTTGTCAATGGCAAGCCAGCAGCCGGCCACAGCTTTTGAAATCAATGAAAGGTTGGGTCGAGGCATAAATATGGGGAACACTTTTGAAGCTCCTTCTGAAACTGCTTGGGGAAATCCGTGGAAACCTGAATATTTTGAACAGATGGCTGAGTTGGGTTTTCAACATGTTTGAATTCCTATTTGCTGGGAGCCCTCAGATAGAAGCATGCCCAATGCACCCTATACAATTAATGAGACTTTTAAAAATCGAATTAAAGAGGTTGTTGATAAAGCTTTGGAAGTAGGATTGATGCCAATTATTAATATGCACCACCACGCTACTTTTATGGCTGATCCTGTTGGGCAGAGAGATCGCTTTCTGGCATTGTGGGCACAAATAGCAGAGATGTATAAAGATTATTCAGACAATCTACTTTTTGAAGTTTTGAATGAGCCGACCAATGCGTTGAGTGCTGAATTATGGAATGTTCGCTTTGCTGAAGCATTAGCGGTTATCCGCCAAACCAACCCTACTCGTGCTGTTCTATTTGGCGTGGCTGAGTTTGGAGGTTTAGGGGCTGTGCCTAAAATGGTTTTTCCTAAAGACGACCATCTTATTTTATCTATTCATTATTACAACCCTTTCCACTTCACCCATCAAGGAGCAGATTGGTCGGGTGATGAGATGAACTCATGGTTGGGAACTAAATGGAATGATACAGAAGCAGAAAGAAATACTGTAATCAATGAGTTTTCTCAAGCAATTGCTATTGCAAACGACAATAATATCCCCATCAATATTGGGGAGTTTGGTGCATACAGTAAAGCGGATATGAGCTCGAGAGCACGATGGACAACCTACTTGTCACGGTGGTTTGAAGAGCAGGGGTTTAGCTGGACTTATTGGGAGTTTAGTGCCGGCTTTGGTATTTACAATCCTGCAACAAAAACCTATTATCAAGAATTGGTCGATGCACTGCTTCATAATCCGATGCCTGAACCAACAGCTGTGCATACAACTACTGTTTATGAGAGTAATTTTAGTTCAAATACCAATGGTTGGGATTTATCTTTAAATGCATCTGCAACTGGCTCCTTATCAGTTGATAATGGTTCTCTTCACTTAGATATTACCAACAAAGGAGCTGAGGGTTGGCATGCTCAAATGACTCGGCAGAATATTCAACTGGACGCCAATCAAAATTATCAACTATCTATTACCGGGCGATCTCCTACAGGGCGCTCAGCTACTGTTTATTTGGGTCGAAATAGCAATCCTTGGAATGCATACAGTGATTATTATAGTCCTCTTTTTTCCAGCAATAATGAAACTTTTGCTTACACTTTTAAAATGGGAAATGTTTCAGATCCCATAGCTCGAATTGCATTTGATATTGGGAATGAATCAGGAGCAATAATTCTCTCTTCCATTAAATTAGAAAAAATTACCCTCGCAAATAGTCTGTTATATAAAAATTCTTACTCTATTAAAACATGGCCCAATCCGGCGAAAGATGATCTCTATTTTTCAGGAGATTTCTTGATAAAAAGCATTGAGCTTTTTGATCTTTCAGGTCGTATTTATAATAGTTATACTATAGATGCTCAAGAGTCTAAACTTTCTCTATATGGAACTCCTCCTGGACTCTACTTTGTTAAGTTTTATTTAGAAAGTGAAAAACATCAAGTGTGTAAGATTTTTATTCGCGAATAAAAATCTTACACACTTGATGTTTAAGATTTTTATTCGCGAATAATTTAAACAAAAAGGACAAATACAAAGTGTTCTTTTCCAACTTGCCCTCGCTATTTTTTTAAAGCACTTATTTCTTCTCTCTTTATACCAAATCACAGGCCTCAGCTGGCATCCAATGCCTATCTTTGCCATCCCACTTCACATTACAGCCAATAGGATTGGTGGTAGTGAATGGAACAGGTTTGCCTGAAGTTACAGCACCCAACACATGGTCAAGAGTGTTTTCCTTCATTTTTGAAGTATCTCTTGGAGAGTCCACACCTCTACCTGTATAAACCAATTTTCGATCTTTATCAAACAGATAAAAATGAGGTGTGCGTAAAGCCCCGTAAGCTTTTGCAATATCTTGACTTTCATCATATAAGTATATCCATGGAAAATCATGATCAGCCATGCGTTTTACCATATTTGGGAAGCTGTCGTCTTCATGTGTATTCTTACTGTTTGAATTAATTCCAACAAATTGGACACCTTTAGGAATAAACTTTTCAGCTGTAGAACGAGTTACTTCGTCAGAGCCTATCACATACGGGCAATGGTTGCATGTGAAAAATAGAACCAACCAAGGTGATTCTGTAAAGTTGGTTAGTTCATAAGTTTTTCCATCGGTAGCAGGCAATTTAAAATCTGGCGCCTTTTTTCCAATTTCAAGTGTAAAAGCCATAATAATAATAAGTTAAAAGTAAAACTGTCTTAGTAATAGGTAAACAAGTTGGGTTTAAAAAGGTTTTTAAGAGAGAAGTCGTGCAATAAGAGAAGGTAAATAAATGGTTTTAAATTAATGATTGAAGTTTTTTTATTACCAACTGCCAGATGAGATTTTGGTAGCATAAAGACGGTGGTGAAAGTCGAAAAAGGATATTATCTGAGGGATCCGTATTGAAAAATGACGTACAATTTTTATGAATGTTGAAGGAGAATTGTAAAACAGTTCAAAGATAGAACACCAACAATTAAAGAACGAAAATCGTTGTAGGACTTGTGGCAAAAGATCTCGCTGCCATTTTCGGTGCTCTGAATGAATAACCCAGCTTACTCAAAATTAGAAAGCAAATATTTAACTTTAAGAATCCCTTCTAAACAAAGCCTCTGATTTCAGCTAAGATGATTATCATTTCAATAATTTCTTCTTCACTCATACTTGCACAATTGAAAAATGTATCAAAAAACTCAATATCTTCACGGTCTTTTTCAAAATAGCGTCTAAACTGCTCCCGACGTTTATCCATATCAATGGCTTGTTTTCTTGCATCGTTAGGATTTAATCCTGTATCTTTTACAATTTGATCTACACGCCACTCCAAAGGAGCGGTGAGTTTTATATGTATGGCGTGCTCAAAGTTTTTTGTAATAGATTCGGCGGCACGGCCGACAATTACCACGTTGCCTT
Organism: uncultured Alkaliflexus sp.; assembly: GCA_964544795.1. Lineage (GTDB taxonomy): Bacteria > Bacteroidota > Bacteroidia > Bacteroidales > Marinilabiliaceae > CAZHHH01. The sequence continues at coordinate 8,740 of CAZJDS010000030.1, forward strand.
TGTGTGCAGCACCATAAATAAATTTTGCAATGGTATTTCTAATTTTTACGTCACTTGGATAAAACTCATCCGAAAAGAATAAGGCTAAATTTTCAAAAAAACCTCTTGCTTTATAGTCAGTTAGATCTTTGGTCAAATCAGGAGAAAGTCTTAACTCCTTTGCGGATTCTTCTATAATCTCTTTACTTAGCCATTTCCAGGGTAAATCTTTGCCAATTATAATATTCCTTTTAGTTAGGGCTTCGCTTAATGATTCTGCAATATGAGTAGCAGGACAACCATGCTCTCTAGAGATTGTGATTACAGGTCCTGAGAAATCTAGTTTTTTCTTTAAATTTCTTCTCTTGTCCTGTTCCAGCATGTATTTTAGAAAGAGGTTTTCCATAATTTAGGTGAATGATTAAAAGAGTTCAAGATGTATTGATACAATTGACCTAAGTCACTTATCATTGAGTATTAATTAGCACATTTTTACATAAAGAACGATTGATTTTAGGATTAAGTTCTTGACCAATATAATAAATGTTTAATTGAGGGCAAAACTTGAAAATGGGTTGATAGCCGTTTTTTGCTATTTACATTTTACACTTAATGAAGATACTAAAAAGTGAGTGAATAATCAAAAAAAGGACAGATTGAAAAATCTGTCCTTTCCTCTTAAATCAGTTTTGATTAACCAAATCTAAATCTATGAAAAAAAATCTGATGCAAATATAAGGCGTTAATCAGTGAAATTGATTGAAGTCAGGTTAATTGATGTTAAGATATGGGGTTGGTGTTTTTCTCTATTTTTATTTGAAAGATTACAATGTTTTGACGAATGCCTAAGCTCTTGAAATTTTAGTGTTAGAATTTTCTTTTGTGGATAGAAAAATGCTTATTTTTATTGGAGTTGACGATTATAGAAAGAATATAACTTGAGATCTGCTACGGGGCTTTTAGCCTTCTATATTCCGTTTAACAATATTCTTGGGAAGACGATGGATTTGTTATTGAAAATACCTATTTTCGAAAATCGTTGATTTTAAATCCTTATTTCACCTTCTGTTTCGCTGTAATTTAAAGTGTAAAATAAATTATACTATGCTTAAAAGAGTTCCTCACACTTACGTGATAGTTTTTTTCTTAGTCATTATTTCTGCCGTGGCTACTTGGATAATTCCTGGAGGTGAATATATTACAACTATCTCGGAAGATGGGAGTCGGTCTGTGGAATTTCAAGTGGTGGAGAGCCATCCACAGACGTGGCAAGTTTTTTCCGCTATGTTCACTGGCTTTGAGCGCCAAGCAGGAATTATAGTTTTTATTTTGATGATTGGAGGGGCTTTTTGGATCATGAATGATTCCAAAGCTATTGATGTGGGAATTCGATCCTTTTTAGGTCTCACTCAGAAGTTGAACAGATACAGAATCATGCGAAAGATAGGAACAGGCAATTTGATGATTGTTTTGATCATGTTGATGTTTTCGGTATTTGGAGCAGTTTTTGGAATGAGTGAAGAAACCATTGCTTTTATCGTAATTGTGGTGCCGCTTGCTGTTTCTATGGGATATGATTCAATAACAGGAGTGGGAATGGTATTTGTTGCAGCTGGTTTGGGATTTGCTGGTGCGGTACTTAATCCCTTCACTATTGGCATAGCACAAGGATTGGCAGATTTACCCTTGTTTTCAGGGTTTGAATACCGACTTTTTTCTTGGGTAGTGATAAATATAGTAGGAATTAGCTTCATGCTATGGTATGCTAATAGAATTAAACGCCATCCAGAAAAGTCTTTGGTTTATGAAGAAGATCATTATTGGCGTGAGCATCTTCTGGCGGGTGATGAAGAGGAAGTTCAAGTTACACATAAATCGTCATGGATAGTCTGGGCTGTAATTACTTTGGTATTAATTTTATTTTCAACGGTTTATCCTGTAACAACCTTAGTTATAGGTGGAGGTAGTGGTTTTTCATGGTGTTTTATTCCAGTAATTACCCTGATGTTTGCTGTTACGGGGTATCTATCGCTTAAAAAGTCATCCGCTATATTTGTGTTGAATATTTTGGGTTACACTATTCTCTTTTTGATTGTAGGGGTGATGGGTTACCAATGGTATATCATGGAAATTGCCGCACTCTTTTTTGCCATGGGTATTTTGTCTGGTGCTGCCATGAATCGTTCTCCTGATGCTATCACAAAACTGTTTTTAGAAGGAGCTAAAGACATTATGTCGGCGGCATTGATTGTAGGTTTAGCGGGTGGTATTATTGTCATTCTTGAAGAGGGGAATATTATTCACACTATTTTGCATGCTATGGCTAGTGGGATGAAAGATGCTGGAGCTGTGGCTTCGGTGGGAATTATGTATGTGATTCAAACGGTTATAAATGTTGTTATCCCCAGCGGATCGGCAAAAGCAGCTTTAACTATGCCTATTATGGCACCCTTTAGTGATCTCATTGGTCTATCGAGGCAGGCTACTGTTATGGCTTTTCAATTTGGTGACGGCTTTACAAATCTTATTACCCCCACTTCAGGTGTTTTGATTGGCGTTTTAGGAGTGGCTAAAATTCCTTATGCCAAATGGGTTAGATGGATTCTTCCTTTTATGATTGTTTTAATCATCCTTGGTTTTCTATTGTTGATTCCTACTGTTACAATGAAGTTAAACGGTTTTTAATTATTTTAATTTTCAAATTATGAAAAAGATTCTGTCATTTTTAATTTTAATAAGTTCAGTGAGTAATCTTGTGGCTCAGCCTCGTCCTGATTGGGAAAATCCGCAAGTGTTTGCAATTAATAAGGAGTCCCCCCGAGCATTTTTCTATTCTTATCCTAATGTTGATCAGGCATTAAAGTTTGACCGTACATTTTCTGAAAATTTTAAACTGTTGAATGGAAATTGGAAGTTTAACTGGGTGGCTAAGCCTTCTGATCGGCCAAAAAACTTTTATACTGAAAGTTTTGATGCATCACAGTGGAAAGAGATTCCAGTTCCATCCAACTGGCAGTTGCATGGGTACGGAATTCCTATATATACAAATGTTACTTATCCATGGACTACCAATCCTAAACCTCCTTTTGTGGATCATAACAATAACCCTGTTGGATCTTATATACACGAATTCGATATTCCTGACAGTTGGGATGGCAACAAAATATTTATCCACTTTGGTGCTGTAAATTCTGCAATGTATTTATGGGTTAATGGAGAAAAAGTAGGATACTCCCAAGGTTCAAAAACACCTGCTGAGTTTGACATCACTGAGTATGTTAAAGTTGGGCAAAACAAATTGGCTGTGGAGGTGTATAGGTGGTGTGATGGATCTTATTTAGAAGACCAGGATTTTTGGCGATTGGCTGGCATAGAGCGTGATGTTTATCTGTTTTCAACGCCTAAAGTCCGTATTCGTGATTTCTTTTTCTCGACTCAACCAGATGCAAAATATCATAATGCTACATTTTCGTTGGACGTGGAAGTTGAAAACTATTTGAACTCTCTTGAAAAGGGACAAGTGGAAATTGTGTTGATGGATGGAGTTAAACAAGTGGCGCGTTTGAATCGTAATTATAGAATCCAAGGGGGAAATAAGGAATTATATACTTTATCCAGCGCAGTTAATGATGTTCGCTGGTGGAGTGCAGAAACTCCAGAACTCTATACTTTGTCTATTTCACTTAAAGATGCTAGAGGAAAGGAATTGGAGGCTACTGCCGTTAAAGTTGGTTTTCGAGAAGTGAAAATTGAAGGATCTCAGCTGAAAGTAAATGGCAAAGCTATTCTATTGAAAGGGGTAAATCGTCACGAGCACGATGAATATACGGGTCATGTGGTATCAAAGGAGTCTATGATTCAAGATATAAAGTTGATGAAACAAAACAACATTAATGCAGTGCGTACGAGCCACTATCCAACCGATCCGTTGTTTTATGCATTGTGTGATGAATATGGATTGTATGTTGTGGATGAAGCCAATATTGAATCACACGGAATGGGCTATGGTGATCGTTCTCTTGCCAAAGATAGTACCTGGATGGCGGCACACATTGATCGAACTCAAAGAATGGTGGAGCGAGATAAAAATCATCCTTCTATTATTATTTGGTCTTTGGGGAACGAAGCGGGCAACGGAATTAATTTTGAAGCCACTTATAATTGGATTAAAAAACGTGATCTAACTCGTCCAGTCCAGTACGAACAAGCTCACCGTGGCGATAATACAGATATTGTCTGTCCTATGTATGCGGGAATCGATCATTTGGTTTGGTATGGAAAATCAATTCAACATCGTCCCTTAATTCTTTGCGAGTATGCTCACGCCATGGGCAATAGTGTGGGTAATTTACAAGACTATTGGGATGTGATTGAGAAATATGACAATCTGCAAGGAGGATTTATATGGGATTGGGTAGATCAAGGATTGGTTAAAGAAGATGAAGAGGGGAATAAATATTGGGCTTACGGCGGAGACTTTGGCCCTGAAGGAACACCCAGTGATGCAAACTTTTGTATGAACGGCTTGGTTCGTCCCGATAGAACTCCAAATCCATCACTGCATGAAGTAAAGAAAGTGTATCAGTACGTTAAGTTTGCGCCAGTACTTGGAGAAAACAAGCTTCAAATTACCAACAACTATGATTTTATCAGTCTCGATCGATTTGATATACTTTGGGAAGTAAAATCAATGGGCAAAAAAATTCTAAACGGTGTGATTTCAAAACCCAATGTACTCCCTGGAGAGTCGGCGCTATTTTCATTGGATCTTTCTGAGATTGACATGGACAAAAAGAAAGACTTCTTTCTTACCATTCGCATGATTACGGCAGAGCCATGGGTTTTAATAGAAGAAGGAGAAGAGCTTGCTGCAGAGCAGATTGTATTATCTATTGGTTCTAAGTTATCGACATCATGGACTGAAAACAATCCCTCTATGAAAAAGTCTAAAGACAAAATCACATTTTCAGGAAGTGACTTTTCGATTTTATTTGATGAGGTTTCAGGCACCATTGAGTCGTGGAAAGTGAATGGAACTGAGTTTATGGAAAGGGGCCCTAAACCTAATTTCTGGCGAGCTCCCACCGATAATGATTATGGATACAACATGAATGAGGTGTTGGGTATATGGCGTACTGCGGGTTCTGATGCAAAGGTGATAAAAGTCTCCACGTCTAAACCCAAAAATGGTAAAGGTTCTATCTCTTTCGAGTATCAGTTAGCAAACAACACTGGGAGTTGCATTGTTGCTTATGATATTTATGGAACTGGTGATGTAATAATGGATTATACATTTAATCCAAGTGATAAAAAGCTACCCGTACTGCCACGCATCGGTATGATGATGACTTTACCTACACAATTTGAGAATGTTACTTGGTATGGTCGAGGCCCGTGGGAAAATTATTCAGATCGGAAAACTTCTGCTTTTGTGGATCTCTATAAAAGTACAGTAACTGATCAATTTGAAATGTATCCTGTGCCGCAAGAGACGGGTTATAAAACAGATACTCGCTGGCTAAAATTAGCCGATCAGAAAGGCAATGGCTGGTTGATAGAAGGGTCTGATTTGATTGGTTTTTCGGCTTTGCATTTCACTCCTGAAGATTTAACCAAAAAGGGGAGGGGATTGTGGCATACAATTGATTTGAAGCCACGAAAAGAAGTGATTTTAAACATTGATCATCTAATGATGGGCGTAGGTGGAGATAACTCATGGGGCGCACGCCCGCATGAAATATATTCCATTCAACCCTCTGAGTATAACTTTCGAATCAGGTTAAAACCATTTGAAAATACGGATGAAGTGGAGACAGGATTGAAGTTTTGATCACTTGTTTAAATGAAAATTTGTAAAATAAGGCAGCCTTTCTTCTGATTGGAAGCCTTATTTTAAAGAAGTAGGTTATTCTAAATTTTTAATTAGCGCTTTAAATAATATGTGCCATCCAATTGATGTACTTAAGTTTTGTCCAAGATGTGGCTCAAATAAATTCGTGCCTGCGCCTGATTATTCTTTTAAATGTGCTGAGTGTGGTTTTCATTTCTTTATTAATTCAGCGGCTGCAACAGCTGGGGTGATTTTGAACGAAAAAGGAGAAATGCTTTTAACACGACGGGCTGAAAATCCGCACAGAGGAATGTTGGATTTACCAGGAGGTTTTGTCGATCCTGGTGAAAATGTCGAAACAGCCATGCGGCGTGAAATAGCTGAAGAGCTTAATCTGGAAGTTGTAGAGATGAAGTTTATGGGGTCGTTCCCCAATGAATATGTTTTTTCAAACTATACCGTGTTTACTACTGACATGGGTTTTCTCTGCTCTGTGAAAGATTTTTCAGGCATCACTTTTCGGGACGATATTTCAGGTTTTGAATTCATAAAGCCTACTGAAATTCGATTTGATGAGATTAGCAGCCCCTCCATTCGCAATATTGTTCAGTTATATATTGATGAATATTTAGAGGTTAGTGTAAAATAGTGGAAGAGCTTTTGACAAAACTGACTTGGTTGGATACAAAATACAAGCAGTTCGAAGTTTCTTTTTATCAACCTGCCCTAAGTTACGTTTAGATATCATATAAAATACTTTACATTTATCAATTCAGGTAGTCGTTTATAGATAAACTCTATTTTAATTCACGTATTGATTGACTGATGAAGCCGATATTTATTGTAGCAGGTGAAAAGGGAAGTGGAAAAACTACTTTTCTTCTCCATCTTTTGACTATGCTGCAAAAGTATAATACTCCCCATATTCTGGACAGCAAGTTAAGTTGAAAAAACATAACTTTAA
>CAZJDS010000031.1:0-12031 GCA_964544795.1 uncultured Alkaliflexus sp.
ACCATAGAAAGCACCTTAGGTAAAGGCTCTACTTTTTCTTTTACCTTACCCAGAAGATCAAAACCTTAATATATTTTTTCTGTGTGGACGATGTAGTTGGCGTTCCAAACAATATTGGGTTCCTCTTTAAAAATACCATAGATGGATGATCCGCTTCCAGATAGGGATGAAAATATAGCCCCATTTTCATAAAAGTTGTTTTTTATATGATTCAGCTCTGAATGCTTTTTGAAAACATCCGCCTCAAAATCATTTATTATTATATCCTTCCATGATTCTATGGGAGATTTTATTTTCTGTTGCAGCGATACTTTGGGGAGAGTTGGTATAATGTTCTTATATGCATTGGCTGTTGTGATGTGAATAGTTGGTATTACTATTTGCAGCCAATGTTCTTTTAATGACAGAGAGATTTCGTTGAATTCATTGCCAACACCTTTAGCAAAAACAGTTTTGTTTTGAATAAAAACAGGGCAGTCAGCACCAATCTCTTTTGCTAGGGTCTCTAAGTCTTCAGTTGAAAGATTAATATTATATTGTTCGTTTAAGAGTTTTAGCATAAAGGCTGCATCTGAAGACCCTCCGCCTAAACCAGCACCTAAAGGAATGATTTTGTGAAGATGAATTTGTAGTGGTGGAATAGAAGTTATTTTACGCATTTTTTTCAATGCTAAAAGCACAAGATTATTGGTGAGGTCTCCAGAGAGGTCGATTCCAGATGTCGTAAATATATCTTGTGATGTATGGCTGTCAATAACTTCTAACACATCAGAAAGCTTCTTTACTGGCAAAAAAACGGTTTCAATGTTATGGTAATTGTCTGGTCGTTTAGAGGTTACAAACAACCCAATATTTATTTTTGCATTTGGAAATACTATCATTTTCGCTCTGTTTTTACAAAGATAACTTTTTCTTTGGCTATATTTAACTCTTCATTTTTCAACTTGGTTTGAATTGCACTTGAAGAATAAATTTAAAATTTATTCAGTATATAGTGATTTTCACTCTTTTATAATTTTGGAGAGCAAATAGAAAATTAAACTCAATATAATACTTTGGTTTTGATTTGATTTTGGTCTGTTTTTTTGTCATATTGTTACCTCAAAATATCACTCACTCTTCCAGTGTGGCCAACAGTAAAAAATAGCGATTGTTTTAAATCCACGCTTAGATTTTAGTAAGCAATGGTGCTTGTATTAGGTGTCGCCATTCTATTTTATAAAAGACATTTTTTTAGAGTTTTAATTTCAAAAACTCTTTTCTATTTTAAATTGATTTTGCAATAGAGAATTCATGGTAAGCTGATGTGAATTTTTAACTTTGCACTTCTCAAAAAATGCTATCTTAAATTTCGATGACAGAAAAAAACTTTAACAACCAACGAAAGCCCAAAGAATCACTTGATCTTGTTCAAGGCAAAATGCCTCCTCAAGCAATTGAGGTAGAAGAGGCTGTGTTGGGTGCAATGTTGTTAGAAAAAGATGCGTTTCTGAATGTGTCTGAGTTTTTGAAAGCAGAAGCATTTTACAAAGAGTCTCATCAGTATATTTTTGAAGCGATTACCAATCTATTTGTTCGTGAACAGCCAGTGGATATGCTAACTGTTACCGAGGAGTTACGTCGTTTAAATAAATTGGAAGAAGCAGGTGGGGCATTTTATATTACACAACTTACTGGCCGTGTAGCTTCTGCAGCTCATATTGAATATCATGCTCGTATCATTTATCAAAAGTTTTTGCAGCGTGAAATGATTCGTATTTCAGGAATCATGACTACCAAAGCTTTTGATGAGACGGAGGATGTGAATGATCTTTTGGAAGAGGCGGAGAACGCTCTTTTCTTGCTTTCTCAAGGTACGATGAACCGGGAGGCTGTTCAGATTAATCCCGTGATAGAATCTGCCATAGAAATGATCCAGAAGGCTTCTAAGCGCACGGATGGATTGAGTGGTGTAGCCAGCGGCTTTGATGAATTAGATAGAATTACTTCCGGCTGGCAGGCTTCTGATATGATTGTTATTGCAGCACGTCCTGCCATGGGAAAGACTGCTTTTGTTTTAACAATGGCGCGTAATATGGCGGTAAAGTATAAACAGCCAGTGGCAGTTTTCTCTTTGGAGATGGCCAATATCCAGTTGGTTAATCGTTTAATTGTTTCTGAAACAGAGTTGCCTGCCGATAAGATTAAAAACGGCAATTTGGCTCCATTTGAGTGGGAGCAATTGGATCATAAAATTCAGACATTGATTGATGCTCCACTTTTTGTGGACGATACTGCAGGTCTTTCTGTCTTTGATTTGAGAGCCAAATGTAGAAGATTAAAAAAGCAGCACGATATCCAGGTGGTTATTATTGATTATCTTCAGTTGATGAGTGCCAGCGGAATGCGTCCTGGAAACCGTCAGGAGGAGGTGAGTATGATCTCTCGCTCTTTAAAGGGATTGGCAAAGGAACTTAATATCCCAATTATAGCTCTTTCTCAGTTAAATAGGGGCGTGGAGAGTAGAACAGGAGAAGGAAAGCGTCCTCAGCTGTCTGATCTACGCGAATCTGGTGCTATTGAGCAGGATGCAGATATGGTTCTTTTTATTCATAGGCCTGAGTATTATCATATTACAGAAGATGAGAATGGCAATAGTCTTATTGGATTGGCCGAAATTATCATTGCAAAACACAGAAATGGAGCCACTGGCGATGTGCGTCTGCGATTCCGTCCAGAAGCTATTCGGTTTGAAAACCTGACTGATGCCAGTTATGGAGGAGGATTTGGTTTGGAGCCTGTTGAAGCCCCTATGACATTGGGATCAAGGATGAATAAGTCTTCTGATTTAACCTTGCCATCCGTTGGAAACAATCCTTTTAATTCGGGTGGAAGTATTGAAAGGGATCCAGATTTTTAAAGCCAGCCAATTAACTCTTTGAGTGATTTTATCTCTTTGAAAACAACTTCGTTGTGCACAATACCTAAAGGATTGAAAAACACTTGATCTAGACCAAAATTCCTTGCGCCTATAATATCTGCTTCTAAATTATCGCCAACTACCAGACTTTCACTTTTTTTCGCATTACAACTTTTTATAGCATATTCAAAAAAAGCTCTTTTGGGCTTTTGAGCTCCAACTTTTTCCGAAATAAATATTTTATCAAAAAACTTTTCAAGATCAGAAGCTCTTAGTTTTACGTATTGGGTTTCAATAAAACCGTTGGTAATAATGTGCAGTGAATATCTTTTTTTTAGATAATCTAACACCTCTAAAGTATGCGGTATTAGTGCTGTCTTCGTTGCACTCAGGGCTACAAAGTCTTGTCCAAAATTCACAGCTGTAGATTCCTGATCCAGTTCTTTCACCAAAAATGTTTGATGAAATCTCTGCGTAGTTAAAAATTGTTTTGTAATTTCTCCATCTCTATATTGCAGCCACAATTTTTTGTTAATGGGTTCATAGATTTTAAAGAACTCATTAAAGTTTTCGAAATATTCATCAAGTTTGTACTTCCTGAACAGGTCAGAAAGAGTTAACTCTTCATTGGTGGCAAAATCCCATAGTGTATGATCTAGATCAAAAAATAGATGTTTGTATTTACGCATTAATCGATTCGTTTAAAAATATAAAACACGGAGAGGCAAATCTTAAAGACCGCTTCTCCGTGTGACTATATGTGGAGGCTGATGTTAAAACTAATTCACTTCCACCACTAAGTATTTTGAGATACTCCAAAATTTTGCAATGTTGGTAATCTCTAAAATTAGATCTTTATTTTCATCAGTAGTAAGCTCAAAGGAATCGGCTGGGTGAGAAGTCAATACTTTAGCTTTTGAGGCATACAAAGGTAACTCGGTAGTTGTCCGTGTGTCAATTTTTGTAAAATACTCACTTTCAAAATCTTCCTTCAGTACTTTGTCAGATCCAAAAAACAGGAATCCTTGTCTTACAATGATATTTTTGTTTTTAAGTTCTTTTCGTGTTCCAAGTGCATAAAATGCAGTATTGGCTTCTGTTTTTGTAGCCTCTAACTGTTCACGTGTTGTTTTGTTTATTGTTTTCACAGAATCAATAGCAAAACTCAAGCCCATAACCTCATAATTGAGCTCATCAATTAGAATGTTTTTCTTTTGTAAATTCTCTTGTAATTGAACAATCTCTAAGGATTTTGCCTGTAATTGTTCGTTTAATCCACCAATCAATTTCCTTATTTCGATATTGTCGGCAGTTGATTTATTTAGCTTCTTTTCGAGATTCTGGATGTACTCTTTGTTTTGCAACATCAATTCATATATCATATGAATGTCTTGATTAATTGCTTCACCTGTTGCGAGATTTTTATCTCCACTTTGAGATTGTACGGCAATAAGTTTCTCTTTCTCTTTGATCAGTTTTAAGTTGGTTTCGATGTTCCCCATTGTTTCTACCAAAAAGTTCATTTGTGAATCTTTTTGAGCTGCTTCTACCATTAAGGAGTCGTTTATCAACCGTAATTCTTTGGCAGAAGGACCACTGGTGCATTGCCACATGGCAGGAATGATGAGCAGAAGGAAAAGTAAATTTTTCATTTTTTCTAAATTATTATTTTATTTGGGGATTAATGATTTTAGTTAATTGTGTTATTGATGTAACCTAAGATTACTTTCTCTTTGTTAGGTCAATTCACCTTTTAACATCCGTACTAAAATCTTGCCAAAGTTATGTTAAGAAAAGGTAGGTTGTTCAAAAAAAGCTAGTTATTTTTATGTAAAAGTATGATTTTAAGATAATTTAATTTTTTCGATTAAACTACTCATTTACACCTTCTACCACTAATACAATCTCCCCTTTTGGAGGATGTTCAGAATAATAATTTAACAGTTCAGTAACTGTGCCTCTTTTTACCTCTTCGTGGAGCTTTGTGAGCTCTCTACATACTGCCGCTTTTCGTTCTGTGTGGAAAAACTCCACACATTGTGTCAAAGTTTTGACCAGTCTATGAGGAGATTCATAAAAAATCATGGTGCGTGTTTCCGATTGTAGTGAGAGAAATTTCTTTTGTCGCCCTTTCTTTTGCGGGATGAATCCTTCAAAAACAAATCGGTCGTTTGGCAATCCTGCTATGGCGATTGCAGGAATAATTGCCGATGCTCCAGGAAGACACTCCACTTCGATATTGTTTTCAATACAATGCTTTACCAAAAGATAGCCAGGATCTGAGATGCCAGGCGTACCTGCATCCGAAACCATTGCTGCTGTTTCACCCGCTAATATTCTTTGGGTTACTCGTTCAACAGTGGCGTGTTCATTAAACTTATGGTGTGAAACCATTCTCGTTGTAATCTCATAATGTTTTAATAAAAACCCAGTGGTTCGAGTATCTTCTGCTAATATAAAATTTACTTCTTTAAGGGTTCTTAAGGCTCTTAATGTAATGTCTTCCAAGTTGCCAATGGGAGTAGGTACCAAAATTAATTTGCTCATGGCAAAATGTTTTATTTAGTTTTAAATCTGCGTTTAACCAACTCTAAAAATGTGATAGTAGCTTCATCTTCAAAACTCCAGTTAAAATTGCCTTTTATAAATGCAATAGCTGATTCATAATCGTGCATCCCATTAATCTGATTAATCACTTGGTTGTAAACTTCTGCATTGCTGTTAAACAACTCTCTTTGAAAAAGAAAACGGTCGTTAATGCCTATGGCGTTTTTTAAGTCTGAAATAGGACCTTGATAAGAGGATTCGGATGGTGAGCTTTTTGCCGAGAGCTGCTCATTTAGTGATTTGTTGTTCTTGCCTAAGACTTCACCAATTACTGATTTTGAAGGTAGTTTGACTTCTTGCTTGACAGGTGGTTTTTTTGGAGCCTCCTTTGGCGTGACAGCTGGAGTGGACTCTTGTTTATTTGCAATAACAGGTTGAACATCTGGTTCCTCAATACTTTTTTCGTCAATCTCTTTTACCTCCTCTTCCTTGGGAGTGACAATAGTTGTTTCTTCTTTTTTTACACTGGGCTTTTCAACGGGCTGCGAGTGAATCTCCTTTTTAGACTCGGATATTAATTCTAATTCATCTAAAATTGATTGCGTTTTATTTTTTGCCAATTGAATATAACCATCAGCTGTATAATCTTCACCTATGAATGTGGTGATCAATAGCTCCAACTCTTTGATATCTCTTAAAATAATCCTTAATAATGCTTCCTTTTCCATATTTTATTGTTGATAGTCATTTTTCTTTACCTTTGTAAAGGTAGTGAATGATATGTAAGAATATTAATTCTTTTTTCATTTTATCCAAGTAAATGGCCCACCAAATAACCTAATGTATCATGTTTCTTGAGAATAGATCAGATAATAAAGCGAAACTGGGATGGATTGAAGTTATCTCTGGTTCTATGTTTTCGGGAAAAACCGAGGAGTTGCTTCGAAGGTTGCGGCGCGCGAAAATTGCAAAGTTGAGGGTAGAAATTTTCAAGCCTTTGGTTGACAATCGATATTCTAGTGAAGAGGTGGTTTCGCATGATGCCAACACTATCCGTTGTACCACTGTGGAGTCCTCGGGCAACATACTTTTATTGAGTGCCGATACCGATGTTATTGGAATTGATGAAGCACAATTTTTTGACGCAGGGTTGGTAGGTGTTTGCAATGCCTTGGCCAACCAGGGAATACGTGTAATAGTAGCAGGTTTAGATATGGATTTTCAAGGAAAGCCATTTGGACCTGTTTCAGGATTGTTGGCCATTGCAGAATATGTTACTAAGGTGCATGCTATTTGCGTGCGTTGTGGCGATTTGGCACATTTTTCCTATAGGTTCACCACCAGTAGCAAACTGGTAGAGGTGGGTGCAGGAGAATCCTACGAGGCCGTTTGTCGCAGTTGTTACAACCATTTGAATTCAAAAAAATAGATAGATGGATACTTCCTATACTCTTTCTGATATTGCGCAAATTTGCGAGGGTGAATTACAGGCTGGGCCTGAAGAATCGAAAATTATTCGTTTGAGCTTTGACAGCCGTCTGGTTTTTGATCCCAAAGGGGTTTTGTTTTTTGCTCTTCAAAGTGGCCAAAACGATGGACATGATTATATTGCTGAATTGTATCAGAAAGGGGTTCGGATGTTTGTCGTTCGGAGCTCTTTCGAGCCAGCAGCTCATATGAATCTTGCCAGTTGGTTGAGAGTGAATGATCCATTGAAAGCTCTTCAGCAGATTGCTGCTTTTCATCGTAAAAAGTTTAATACAGAAGTTCTTGCCATTACAGGAAGTAATGGTAAAACCATTGTTAAAGAGTGGCTGGCACAGCTCTTTAACAACGATTTTCCTTTGGTACGATCCCCCCGAAGTTACAACAGCCAAATTGGTGTTCCGCTATCTGTTTGGGAGATGAACTCCAGCCATCAGCTTGCGATATTTGAAGCTGGAATAAGTCTGCCAGATGAGATGAGCCAACTGAAAGAGATTATTCAGCCTACGGTAGGGATTATTACAAATATTGGGACGGCACATAAGGAGAACTTCACTTCTTCTGAATCTATTTTGAAAGAGAAGTTGAAGCTGTTTGAAGAGGTTGAGTTACTTTTTTACAACCGCGATTCAGAGATCATTCATCAGGCAGTTCAGAGCCGTTGGCCAAAAAAGAAGTTTTTAACATGGGGGCGAGATAAAAATTCAGATTTACAACTTCTTTCAAAAGAAGAAGTAGAAATGACCAAATTAACTTTTCGGTGGAAAAAGGTCCAATTTGAGGTAAAACTTCCTTTCACCGACTTGGTATCTGTTGAAAATTGTATGCCAGTGGTGCTTTTTGCACTCTATAAAGGTTATGCGCCAGATATTATTGCACAACGTCTATTGAATCTGGAACAAGTTGCGATGCGCATGGAACGAAAGGCAGGACTTAACAATTGCTTGATTATCAACGATAGTTACAATTCTGATTTTACCTCTTTGGAAGTGGCACTTGATTTTCTGGATCAGCAAGCGAAAAAGAAGGGGATGGAGCGAACTCTAATTCTTTCTGATCTGTTGCAAACGGGTTACAAGGATGAAGAGCTTTACCCACGAGTGGCTGAACTGATATTTGCAAAAAATATAACCCGACTTATTGGTGTGGGACCAAATATGGTGAAATACTCTTCATTTTTTAGGAACTCAGATCGTTTTTTTATTTCTACTGAAGAACTGCTTACAGCTATTTCTGGTTTCTCATTTCGTGACGAAGCTATTTTGATAAAGGGCGCCCGCTCTTTTGCTTTTGAAAGGGTAAGTGACTTATTAGAGCAAAAACAGCACAGCACAATTTTGGAGGTTAACTTGAATGCGCTTGTTAATAATCTCAATGTGTACAAACAGTATTTAAAGCAAACGACCAAAGTGCTGGCTATGGTGAAAGCTTTTGGTTATGGAAGTGGCTCCTACGAAATAGCAGCAGCTCTACAACATCAAAAAGTAGATTATTTAGGCGTTGCTTTTGCCGATGAAGGGATGGAGTTGCGTCGCAATGGAATTACTCTACCTATAATTGTAATGAATCCAGAGATCAAAAGCTTTGGACAGATGTTGGATTTTGGCTTGGAACCTGAGATATATAGTATTCACACTTTGAAAGCGTTTGACCGTGCTGCGCGCGATTACGGAGCTACCCAGGCTAATATTCACCTAAAGCTGGATACGGGAATGAATCGCTTTGGATTCTCTGTTTTTGAGGGTGAAGAGCTCTTTCAGTTATTAAAACAAAAGCCTTATTTAAAGGTTTGCTCATTGTTTTCTCACCTGGTAGGTAGTGATGAAGAAAAGCACGACAATTTCACCCGTCAACAGGTTGAAATCTTTGAGGATTTCAGTAAGAAGCTGGAAGCCCAATTGGGGTATTCATTTATTCGCCACATACTGAACTCTGCGGGTGTTGAACGATTCCCTCAATTTCAGTTTGATATGGTAAGGATTGGAATCGGGTTGTATGGTTTTAGTTCTATAAATGATTCACGCATGCAAAATGTGCTCTCATTAAAGTCCTATGTTTCACAGATTAAAATTATTCATGAAAAGAGTACGGTGGGCTATGGTCGTAAAGGGGTGTTGAACGGTGGCGATTCTTTGGCAGTGGTTCCAGTGGGTTATGCCGATGGATTGAGTCGTCAATTAAGCAATGGAGTGGGCGAGGTGCTTATTGGTAAACAGCTTTTCCCCATTGTTGGTAATGTTTGTATGGATACTTGTATGGTAAATGTTACTGGTGGAAATGTGAAAGAAGGTGATGAGGTTATTGTATTTGGAGATGATTTTTCGCTTTCACTTATGGCTGAGAAGTTGAATACCATTCCTTACGAAATTATGACGAGTATCAGCCAAAGAGTGAAAAGAGTCTATTTTCGTGAATAGTGTTTTTATAGAATGATATTCAGATGGGATTGCTGTTTGATTTATAACGATCTATCCCAATTTAGAAATTCGTTGCAGTAACTCTTCGTCTATAATTCGAATAATACGTCCGTCGACAGTAATAACATTCTCCTTTGCAAAATTTGTGAGTGTTCTAATTGCATTGGATGTGGTCATATTTGAAAAGTTGGCAAGATCTTCTCTTGAAAGATAGACGTTGAGCGTAATATCGTCCTCTTCATAGCCGTAAATGTCTCTAAGTAAAAGTAAACTCTCTGCCAATCTTCCGCGGATATGTTTTTGAGTGAGTGTAACCGTTCGGTATCTCGAAAAGCCTAATTCGGTTGCAAATGCATGAATTATGTTGAGACATAGTTGATTGTTGCTACTCATCAATTGCGTGACTACTTCACTGGGAATATGAAAAATTACACACGGATCTATTACAACTGCAGAAGCAATGTGGGGCCCATGTGCAAATAGTGCTCTGTAACCTATGAGACCTGGTGCTTTGGCCATACGTACAATTTGATCTCGTCCTCCAATGCCCTCTTTAAACACCTTTGCCTTCCCCGATCCCATACATAATAACCCAGTAGGTTCTTCTCCCTCCTGGTAGATGATCTGATTTTTCTTAAATTTGATAACAGAATGATTTTCTTCTAAAAACGCTTTTTCT
The DNA here is from genome assembly GCA_964544795.1 of uncultured Alkaliflexus sp. Classification (GTDB taxonomy): domain Bacteria; phylum Bacteroidota; class Bacteroidia; order Bacteroidales; family Marinilabiliaceae; genus CAZHHH01. The sequence continues at coordinate 10,028 of CAZJDS010000031.1, forward strand.
TCGCTGTTTAAAGCGTTGTAGATGATACTTATATCTTTTATTGTGGGATCTGGAAATAATGTCTTTGTCATATTCTAAAATTCATTTCCACGGAAATAAAATCTTTAATTTTGATGTTTAATTCGGTGTTGTAAAACACTGTTGTATAACACACAAAAATAGCACTAATTACTTTAGTTGCAAATTTTTGAATAATCATTTGCTACTTATTCGGCTGAATTATGTTTTAAGATTCTTTTCTTGATACCAGCGGGATTTGGGAACCTCCTAATGGGGTAGAAGAAATCTGTAAAACGGGTGGGGCTTGAAAACGTTTGAACTCACTTTGGGCAACCATGCTTAGCACTCTTCTAACAATAGGCTCATTAAACCCTTTTGAAATTAGCTTTTCAGCCGATTCATTATTTTCAATGTGGCTGAATAGAATAGTGTCTAACAATTCATAATTAGGCAGAGAATCACTGTCCATTTGGCCAGGGCTTAATTCTGCAGAGGGTGGCTTTGTAATGGTGTTTGTAGGGATTATTTCCTTTTCCTTATTTATATAATAAGCCAGTTCAAATGCTTTGGTTTTATATAGGTCACCTATCACACTTAGTCCACCATTCATATCTCCATAAAGAGTTCCATAACCCACTGCTGATTCGCTTTTGTTGGAAGTATTGAGAAGTATATGTCCAAACTTATTGGAGAAAGCCATGAGTATTGTTCCGCGGATTCGGGCTTGGATATTTTCTTCTGTAACATCCTCTTTGGATTGTGAAAAGGAGCTACTCATCGCCCTTTTAAATTCTAAGAAGAGTTCTTTTATAGGAATTGTATCATAACTAATACTCAAATTTTTGGATAGATCTACTGCATCTGTTAAACTATGATCGCTGCTGTATTGCGAAGGCATTAAAATGCCATGCACATTATTAGCTCCCAGTGCTTTAACGGTAATGGCTGCAACAAGTGCAGAGTCCAATCCACCTGAGAGTCCAAGAAGTGCTTTCTTTAAATTGGATTTTCTAAAATAATCCTGCACACCCAGCACCAAAGCTTTGTATATTAACTCCATCTCTTGAGGATGAGTAGGACTGTTTTTCTGGAAGTTTTGGTCAGTTTCAAAGATGTAAACCTCTTCTTCAAAATGTTTTAATTGGTGAGCAACTTCCCCAGTTGGAGTAACAACCATTGACGCTCCTTCGTAAATAAGTTGCGTATTTGCACCTGTCTGGTTGATATAATAGATGGGTAAGTTATATTGAGCTGCTTTGCTGCAAATGAACTCTCTGTTTTGTTGAGTTTTATCGTGCGCAAATGGCTGTGCTGCAATGTTGATGATCATATCTGGTTTTAGAGCAGCCAACTTTTGAATGGGAGATAGGGCGTTCATCTGATTTTGAAGCGCAAGGTTTTCTGCTGGTCTGTCGTCCCAAAAATCTTCACCTATAGTTATTGCTATGCGCTTTCTTTTAAGGTTGATTACATTAAAAACTGTGTTGGGTTGAAAGTATCTATATTCATTCAATAAATTATAACTGGGCAGAAATGTTTTGTGTGCCACAGGTAGGGCTTCTCCATTTTGCAACAACCAAGCTGAGTTTACTAGCTGCTTACCTTTTGTTTGGGTAGGAATGGAGGGACCACCCACTATAGCAGAAGTAATTGTGCAATGCTTTGCCAAGCGATGAACGGTTGCAATGGCTTTATCGACGAAGTCTGTGTTGTGTAGAAGATCTAGCGGGGAATAGCCACAGATGGATAATTCTGAAAAGATAATTAGATCAACTTTTTGCTGTTCTGCCCTCTCTATTGCTTCCTTCGACTTAATGTAATTGGCCTCAAAATCACCGATAGTATAATTGAGTTGCGCCAGTGCTACTTTCATTTTCTCCCCTAAGTTTATCTATTAAAATATAAAACCAAATTCAAAAGTTAAGCGATTAAGAATGGTTTTGTCTTCGAAATTGTCACGTTTTGTGACATCTGTAAATCCGTTGTTAAAGAGGAGCCCAAACA
>CAZJDS010000031.1:12060-13540 GCA_964544795.1 uncultured Alkaliflexus sp.
CGTTTTTGCTGTTGATGGCATATTCAACTCCTCCACCCAAATGGTAGCTAAGATCGAACAAACGAACCTCACCGCTTATAGACTTGTTGCTTTTATTATGCGCTTGGATATTTATTTGAGGCGAGAGCCCGAATCGACCATAGATATTTATCCGTCTTAAATCCTCTGAACGGAGTTTTAGTCCCAATGGTATTTCGATATATTTTAATTTGTAGGTTTCTTGAATTTCCGTAGGCCCATATTTTAATTTACCACCAGTAGTGTTAATAAGTAAACCAGTAGTGAATGCGTAGTTTTCGCCAAAAAAACTATCCATAATAAAGCCAAAGTTATAGCCAGCTGTTGAAGAGGCTTTTGCAACATACTCGTGGTCAGACTTCATCCAAGATATTGTTGGCGAAACTGCTAAAGTGAATCTTTTAGTGCCAGGATATTGGCTAAAAGCAAGCTGCGAAAATAGGGCAACCGCAATTATCAAGACTGTTTTTTTCATTTTCATGTAAGTTGAAGGATAAATTAGCATCAAATTTAGCTTTTTTACTCTTAATTAGCCCATTGAGAGACTTTAAACTGCTATAAAATCTGTTAAATCGATACTATTCTTTTTCTCAATAGGATTTGTTTTATCTTTAAACACAAAATTGGAGCCATCACAGGATTGAATTTGTTTTGTAAGCATCTTTAAAATCAGTTGATTATGAATATGATTAGACATTTAAAATGGTTTTTTATACTGTTTTTAATTTCGGGAATATTTAGCTGTTCAAAATCGAAACATCCTCCCAAAGTGGATCATATTTCTGTTCAAGTTAATATAACTCCGTTTTATGAAGATCTATTCTCTTTTCCCTCTGATAGTATAGAAGAATATTTACCCATTCTGGAAAAGAAATACGGAGATTACTTTGTCAAATATTGCACTGGTGTTATAGGGACTGGTCATCCAACCGAGGAGGGGTTTGTAAAAAACATGAAAACCTTTTTATCTTATGAACCTAATCAAGAAGTGTTGGATAGCGTCCGTCTGGTTTTTGAAGATACCCATTGGTTAAAAGATGAATTGGAAGAGGGATTTAAATATCATAAATATTATTTTCCAGAATCTTTAGAATCAAATAATATTTATTTACATATCTCTGGTTTTAATCAGTCGGTGGTGGTTGATTCCACGTGGTTGTCGGTAAGTGTTGAGAAATATTTGGGTGCCGATTGCATTTTCTACGAATGGCTAAGCATCCCAGTCTATCTGCGGCGTGGGATGATTCCTGAAAAAGTAAATCCCGATATTTTTAAAGCAATGGCAATGTCAGATTATCCATATAGTACCACTACTGATCATCTGCTAAACCAAATGGTTTATCAAGGAAAGATTCTTTACTACGTAAAACAGATGGTTCCTTTTTTGGAAGATACACTATTGTTTAATTACTCTCTGGATCAGCTTAAATGGGTTCGCAAGAATGAATCTTATATGTGGACA
>CAZJDS010000031.1:13550-14779 GCA_964544795.1 uncultured Alkaliflexus sp.
CTATGGTTGAAAGAAAGCATCTTTTCTCCACCGACCGAATGATTATTCAGCGATATGTTGGTGAGTCTCCTTTTACCTATTTTTTTGGACAAGATTCCCCTGGGCAAACGGGCTACTATTTAGGCTATCAAATTGTGCAATCTTTTATGAAAAGGCATCCAGAAGTTTCTTTATCGGATCTTATGATGATGAAAGATGGCCAAGAGTTATTTACACAGTCGGGATATCGGCCTTAGTTAGAATCATCTTTAAAATATCGATTAATGAGCAATATAAGAGATAAAAAGAAAGAGTTGCGTTCACGTATATATCGCCTCCAAGCAAGTTTAACTGAGCGAGAGGAAAAAGCTGAAAGTGCTGAAATAGTTCGGCTTATTGAAGGAAATGAATATTTTAAAAATGCAAAATGGGTAATGGCTTATTGGCCGATGCCTCACGAGGTAGATTTGCGAGATTTAATGATACGTTGGAATGAGAAAAACTGGATATTGCCTGCTATTGAAGGTGGTATTTTGGTGCTTAAACGGTTTGAAGGAGAGGAGTCCCTTATAGTAAGTAAACACTTTGGCATTTTAGAGCCATCTGGTGAAACTCTAAATGATTTTGAGGAGATAGGCTTGGTGTTGGTGCCAGGAGTCGCTTTTGATAAGGATGGGGGGCGGTTGGGACACGGCAAAGGGTATTATGACAATTTGCTACCCAAATTGAAGAATGCTTTTAAAATTGGCGTAGGATTTTCTTATCAATTGGTCGATAATGCGCCGTGTGAAGCGCATGATTATAAGCTGGATGGAATTATCATTGCTGGAAAATAAATGAATATGAAAGGTTGTAAAAAGCAAAAACCGCTGAAAAGTTCGGCGGTTTTTGTTTTTGCTTTGTTTTATGCAGGATGTATGGAATCTGTGGGACAGACGTCTGCGCACGCACCACAATCGGTGCAAGCTTCTGCGTCTATCTTATAGATATCTCCCTCACTGATGGCGTCAACTGGACACTCATCGATACATGCTCCGCAAGCAATACAACTATCATCAATTACGTATGCCATTATCTTAGATTTTATTATAAATTACTTGTGCAAAAGTATCTCCTTTTTCATTAAAAAAAAATCATTTCAGATAAAAATGCCTTATTTGTAAGGGATATAAATTGCAAAAGCCTAGTAAAGGTTTTAATTGTCTCAACATTGTGCGGTTTTGCGCACGATTCTGGTAGAATTATTTTAA
>CAZJDS010000032.1:0-14602 GCA_964544795.1 uncultured Alkaliflexus sp.
CATTTCAAACTATTGGAAAATCATGAGACCATTGAACCTGTATCCATAAATCACTATTCTCCTTATGAATATTTTAAAAGAGAGAGCCATCAAGTTGGTTTTATTGGAGGCAATCGAACCGTTGCTGTAATTGCAGATCTTAGGAACAATAATGTGATAGAGAGTAACATCCTTCCTGAAGCTGTCATCATCAACAAAAAAGAGGATAAGCTTCCTATTGCATGGAAAAAAACAGTACAAATCATACCCTATACAACTGGCGTAGTCTATAAAAACAATGAAATCCCACTCTTTACAGTTCAAGAAGTTGTACAACTCTCTTACCAAGGTATCAAAATTATTGAAGCAACCTACCAAGAGTTAAATGAAACACTTTTGAACTATCTGCAAAACAATAAAGAGACTATCTTATTACTAAAAACCAGTCACCAAAACGGTGCGGCAGAACAGCGTGCCTTCTTTCTTAAACTGCTAAACTCTGGTTTAACGCACCCTGTAATCATCTCGCGCACCTATACTTCAACCCAACTGGAAGAAGTTCAAATTAAGTCAGCTGCAGATTTGGGGATTTTGTTCTTAGATGGTTTTGGCGATGGGATTTCTCTACATACTCCCAACATTCCTTTAACTTCCTCCATAGAATTGGCATTGGGCATATTGCAAGCATCCCGTGTGAGATTTTCACGAACAGAGTTTATATCCTGCCCTGGATGTGGTAGAACACTTTTTGATTTACAATCCACCACAATAAACATACGAAAAAGAACCAACCACTTAAAAGGATTAAAAATTGCCATAATGGGATGCATCGTTAATGGAATTGGTGAAATGGCGGATGCCGACTACGGATATGTAGGCGCGGGGCCAGGGAAAATTTCTCTCTACAAAAATAGAGAACTCGTCATGAAATCTATTCCGCAAGACGAAGCTGTTGACCAGTTGATTGAGCTTATCAAACAAGGGGGCGATTGGATAGATCCAGAAGAGTGATAATCACTTTCTTTCTTCCTATAGAAATAGAACTGAAACGAAACTATTTATACGAAAAACAAGTAAAACCTCAACATCTAAAATTGTTGGTATATATTCTGTTTGTTTTTAAGAAAAGGTTAACTTTGGCATTCGCCGAATAATTTATGTGGTATTTGAATTTTAAAAAGATTTAAAATAATTGTTATATATGGCTAAGGTAATTGCTCTCGCTAATCAAAAAGGTGGAGTTGGAAAAACTACAACTGCTATAAATCTTGCAGCCAGTTTGGCCGTACTCGAATATAAAGTTCTTGTGGTTGATGCAGACCCACAGGCAAATGCCACGTCTGGCTTAGGGTTCGATTTAAATGAGATTGAATTTAGCATTTACGAATGCATCGTAGATAAAGTAGATACTAAAAAAGCCATCCTCAAGGCTGAAATTGACAATCTATTTGTGCTGCCCTCTCATATTGACTTGGTAGGTGCGGAAATTGAGATGCTCAATATGCCAAAACGTGAATATGTAATCAAAGAGGTTATTGATGCAGTGAGAGAGGATTATGACTTTGTGCTTATCGACTGCTCTCCTTCTTTGGGTTTAATTACAGTCAATGCGCTTACAGCTGCTGATTCAGTAATTATTCCTGTTCAATGCGAATATTTTGCCTTGGAAGGGTTGGGGAAATTATTGAATACCATCAAGATCATTCAAAACAGATTAAATCCTGAGCTGGAAATCGAAGGCTTTTTATTAACTATGTACGATAGCCGTCTCAGATTATCCAACCAAGTAGTAGAAGAAGTTCAGACACATTTTCAAGACATGGTGTTTGAAACATTAATTGCACGAAATGTAAAGTTGAGCGAAGCACCCAGTTATGGAAAAGCAGTGATCATGTATGATGCTACCTCAAAAGGTGCCATCAACTATTTGAACATGGCACGTGAATTACTGCAGAAAAACAATATGACACGAGTAGATAAAGGAAAAAAAATAATTGAATAATTTTTGAATAGGGAACCCAATAAAATGGCAAAAAAAAGCGCATTAGGACGTGGATTAGGAGCATTAATAGACACTACGGATGATTATAAATCTCGCCCAGTAGCCTCTATTATTGATATTGATGTGGATAAAATCCAGGCAAATCCTTGGCAACCACGTTCACACTTTGATGAAGAACGATTGGAAGAACTTGCTTCCTCCATTAAGGGAGTAGGGATTGTACAACCTCTCACTCTTAGAAAAGTAGGCGAAGATTCGTACCAGATTATTGCAGGAGAACGCCGTTTTCGTGCCTCTAAGCTTGCGGGACTAAAGACAGTACCAGCTTATGTTAGAGATGCCGATGATGACACGATGCTGGAGATGGCTTTGGTTGAAAATATCCAGCGTGAAGATTTAGATCCCATTGAAGTAGCTATAAGTTACCAACGTCTAATTGATGAGTGTAATTTAACACAAGAGAACTTATCAGACAAAGTAGGGAAAAAAAGATCTACCATAGCCAACTATTTGCGATTGCTCAAACTTCCAGCAGAAGTGCAACTGGGGCTGCGCCAACGTCAAATTTCAATGGGTCATGCACGCGCCATTATCAATGTAGAAAATGGCAAAAAGCAAATTGATATTTTTGAAGAGATCATTAAAAATGATTATTCCGTTCGTAAGGTAGAAGAATTGGTACGAGATTTGGATAAGACTCCAGCAGAAAAAACTCAGAAAAAGAAAGAGGCTCTATCAGTAGAAGGGTATGACACCTTGAAACAACAGCTTTCAAACTTTTTCCAGACCAAAATTCAATTTTCAAGAACCGAATCAGGAGCGGGCAAAATAGTTATTCCGTTTACAACTGATGAGGAGCTAGAAAAGATCATCACTATTTTAGATAAAGCAAATTCCTGAATTTGAAAAACTCTTCTGTGTTGAAGGTGAAGAATAAGACCGTAATTTTGATACTAATATGTGGATTTATCTTTACTAAATCTACTATTGGCTTCTCCCAATTAGCAGATACATTAGAGATTCAGAACAGTGCCTCTTACCAAGCCGATGATCTGCTAAAACCCTATAAACACTCCCCACACAAAGCGACTATCTATGCCGCTGTTATTCCTGGTTTAGGACAAATTTACAATAAGAAATATTGGAAATTACCTATACTATATGCAGGTATTGGTGGAGTTATTTATGCTATACAATTCAACTCAGAAAACTATGATAAGTATAGATCTGCTTATCGTGACTTCCTCATCCGCGACCCCAAAAACATGAGCTACTTGAAAGTGATAGAGAACACGCAAATTACGCTTGAAGATGTTCATGGCCCTTATGCAGATTGGTTTCAAAGGACTCTTGACAATCGACGAAAATATTATCGTCGCTATCGGGATATTAGCTATGCAGGTTTAGTAGGTGTTTACTTAATTCAAATTATTGATGCCACAGTAGATGCTCACTTTAAAAACTTCGACATTAGCGATGATTTATCATTAAATTTAGAACCAATAATTTTATCAACACCCCAAGAGCCATTCGGTGGTGCAGTGGGATTTCAATTAAAGTTTAATTTTTAAGATAAGGGTGTTATGAAAATTTTCAATCTAACGATTGCAACTCTCATTTTGGGTTTCAATCTATATGCTTATACTCCCATAGAGGGAGCAAATGATGTTGCAGATGATAATTATGAAAGTAATTTAGACAGTCTTATTAACTTGTGGCATGCACGCACTATGAGTAGTGATTTTGTGGTTGACTCTATCTACGAAAATATAGAAAGGCTGGTGGAAGAATTGCCAGATTCTGTTTATATAGAAAGGCTGGCAGCGATTAGTTCCCCCATTTTCCTCCCATTTAATCCACAAGTTAAGTCATACATCAAACTGTACACACAACGTCGTCGTGAGCAGGTGTCATTAATGCTGGGTCTTTCTGAGTATTATTTCCCCATTTTTGAAGCAGCTTTAGATGCGCACAATATGCCTTTAGAGTTGAAGTACCTACCTGTAATTGAATCTGCGCTGAATCCGCTTGCACTTTCTCGTGCTGGGGCATCGGGTATTTGGCAGTTTATGTATTATACGGGTAAACAATATGGTTTAACAGTAGATTCATATTTGGATCAACGGCGTGATCCTTATTTGGCTACAGAAGCAGCTGTAAAGTTTTTGTCAGATTTATACAAGATATACGGTGACTGGCAATTGGTTATTGCCGCCTACAATTGTGGGCCAGGAAATGTAAATAAAGCAATTCGCAGATCAGGTGGTAAAAGAGACTTTTGGGAAATATATTACAGATTGCCACGCGAAACAAGAGGATATGTACCCGCTTTTATTGCAGCAACTTACACCTTTAATTATGCCAAGGACCACAATATTACCGCAAAACCTGTTGCATTGCCTTTGGCAACTGATACCATCATGATCAGCCAGCCACTTCACTTCACGCAGGTTTCTGACATGACAGGTGTCTCTTTAGAAGTACTTCGTGAACTCAACCCGCAATATCGTAAAGATGTAATTCCGTCAGGAAAATCTGCTTACCCGTTGCGCTTGGCATTTAATAATGTAACCTCGTTTATCTCATTGGAAGATACCATTTACACCCATCGCAGAAAAGAATTCTTTCCAAATGGCAGTCTGGTAGTTCTTCCCTCCTCAACAACACATGCAGTAGCAGCTCCGCCTGGAAGAAAAGTGGTGAATTATACGGTAAAATCTGGCGATGTTATTGGTTTAATTGCTGAATGGTTCAATGTCAGAACATCTGATTTAGCATATTGGAACAACATTCATCGAAATGTTATTAAAGTAGGTCAAAAGCTGGTGATCTATGTGCCCGATGGAAAAGTCAGTCACTACCAGGAAGTGGCAAAAAAACATGGAAGCTCCTACACATCAGCCAGTAGTTCCACTCCAAACACCACTTCTACCTCAGGGGATTACATCTATTATACGGTGAAATCTGGCGATAGCATTTGGACTATTGCTCAACAATATCAAGATGTGAGTAACGAGGACATATTAAAATTAAACAACATCACAGATGCCAGAAAGATTAAACCGGGTCAGCGTCTTAAAATCAAGCCCCGAACATAATTTTATACGCTTCGGCAGATGACATTCAACGAAAGCATGCAATGGCAAGAGTTTTGATATTATAGTGTAGAACTAAATATACTAAGGAGGATTACATATGTTTACATCACCTTTATTTTTAATTTTTATATTTTTTGCGCTGGCAAGCTGGATAGTAAGCTCTCAGCTTAAAAGCAGATTCAAAAAATATTCTAAGACTATTTTACCCAGCGGTCTATCTGGTCGTGAAGTGGCTGAAAAAATGTTGCACGAGAACGGAATTAATGACGTTCGCGTACTTTCAGTAAAAGGGCAGTTAACCGATCACTACAATCCTGCCAATAAGACAGTAAATTTAAGTACAGAAGTGTATAATGGCAGAAACGTGGCAGCAGCAGCTGTAGCAGCACATGAGTGTGGACACGCCGTTCAACATGCAAAAGCTTATGCACCTTTGAAACTGCGTTCGGCTTTGGTGCCTTTACAAAATGTAAGTGCACGTCTCTTAAATATTATTTTTATCTCCATGTTTGTAGGTGCTCTGTTACTTCCAACACTTATCTCTTTTGATGTGGCACTAATGGTAATCATTGCCTGTTATGCAGTCTTTACACTCTTTGCTTTGATCACTTTGCCCGTTGAGTTTGATGCCAGTCATAGGGCCTTAAAATGGCTCAATGTGGCAGGTATTACGGGAGGTCGAGCACATACTGAAGCTAAAGATGCACTCAGATGGGCTGCATCCACCTATGTAATTGCAGCACTTTCAGCTTTAGCCACATTGGTTTACTATATTATGATATTTGCAGGACGAAGAAATTAGTATCGAACAACTAAGATTATTACAACTTAATTAAATGGCCAATACTATTTGTACAAGTATTATTGGCCATTTTTAATTTTAGAGAGGAAAATCTAAAATTCAAGAGTACAAAAATCCGCTTCAAGAAAATACCAGCCATCATAAAAAGCCTTCGGAAAATATTTCCACTATCTTTATAAAATTCATTTAAACAAAAGTAGAAACAAAATCTTCTCTTGTTGAGATCATATTAAATGCAAAAGCTATATTTAGATAAAAGAATAAAGCTCCTTTTTACACCTGATTATTTATGCGCACAAGAATTTTCCAAACTATACTACTTCTATTCATACTCGTAGGATCAATGGGGTATGCCCAATGCGAACGTCCCAAAATAGGATTGGTATTGAGCGGTGGGGGTGCAAAGGGATTGGCTCATATAGGAGTTTTAAAAGTGCTAGAAGAGGTGGGCATTCGCCCAGATTATATTACAGGAACCAGCATGGGCAGTATTATTGGTGGATTATATTCCATTGGTTACAGCCCACACGAGATTGACTCTATTGTTCAGGTTTTAGACTGGTCGCAGCTTTTAACCGATGGCATTCTGCTTACCGATGTTATTCCTGAAGAGAAACATGACTACAATCGTTTCCACGTAGAGCTTGATATAGAAAAGGGCAGATTAATGACCCCGTCTGGATTTGTGCAAGGAACTTCTATCTCTAGTTTGTTAAACAGATTATCGTGGCGCACAGCTGGCATCCACAGTTTCTCAGAGTACCCTATTCCATTCAAATGCGTCGCTGCAGATTTGCTCACTGGTGAACAGTACATTTTTGACGGAGGAAGTTTCGCTTCAGCCCTTCAAGCAAGTATGGCCATTCCCTCTGTATTTTCACCTGTACGTATTGACTCTATGCGGTTGGTTGATGGAGGGGTGCTCAACAACTTCCCAGTCTCTTTGTGTAAAGAGATGGGTGCAGACATTATCATTGGAGTTAATGTAGGGACAGATCTTCTCACAGATGACTCAGCACTAGGCTCCCCAATTAACGTACTGTCGGCTTCCGCGATGATAGGCAACACAACTTTAGCCAAACAGCAATTACCTTTAGTTGACATTCTCATAACACCAAATATGCAAGGATTTGGGGTAAGCAGCTTTTCCGACGGAAAAGAAATTATCCAAAGAGGCGATTCAGCTGCACGAAAAGTAATAAACAAATTAACATTACTTACTGCTAAACTGGATTCCTTTGATGCTCCACCACCAAAAAAATCATTGGTACATCCTCAAAACATTCTAGTAAAAGAGATAAATATAAAAGGATTGGAAAGAACAAATCCTCAGTTTTTCAAAAGCTCTTTCCAAATTCAGGTAGGCGATACTGTAAATGGAGCAGACCTAGATCGTGGTATAAATAGACTATTGGGAACCCGCTATTTTGAGTCGGCAACTTATCAGCTAAAACCCATGGAAGATGGATTTGTATTAAATATGCAGGTTATAGAATCCGCTCCTGCCCGATTTAAGTTCTCGTTACATTACGACAACGAAAATAAAGCTGGAATTATCTTAAACACAACTCTTAGAAACGTTTTAGTGAAAGGAAATCGTGCTTCAGCAACTGTGGATATTTCTGAGAGACCTCGTTTTAATCTCACTGCCATTAACTATTATGGCGCCAATCAAAATGTAGCAACTAAATTAGAGTTAAATTGGGAAAACAACAACTTTCCTGTCTATCTAAACGATGGTACTACTTATGGTATTTTTAAACACAATTACTTCTCTTCTCAATTGGGCTTTCTATCGTCATTAGGCACCCGATGGGAGATTAACACTTACGCACAAATAGATCGTTCTGTACTTTCAAGTAGAAGCGGTTTCTACGAACTCTTTTATTCTGGCGTAGATTATTTTGGAAGCTCCTTCGTTACAGCTAATTTTTCAACACGATTCAACACATTAAACCGACGGCATTTTCCAACCAAAGGAACAATATGGAATGTTCATGTGCAAATGCTATTAAATGGAAGGGAGGTCTTTTCTGGCACTCCAGAAGGACGAGAGAAAGTTGCAGAATCCATAGCAATCGCTGAAAACAATTTTTTATTAGCTCGCACCTCCTTCCAAACCTATATCCCATTACACAACCGATGGGTAGTTAGCCCGAGAGCTGAAGCGGGTTTCTCCACTGAAAACCTACCCATTACTGCCACAAACTATATTGGTGGAATGCCTTTTCAGCGACGCTACAATGAAGTTAGCTTTGTAGGATTTTCCTCCCGCGAACTAATCGTTCAAAATTATCTTATGGCGCAGCTCAATTTACGATATCGTTTTTTTCGTAAGATGAATCTAACTGCAACTGCTAATGGTATATACTCTAAAAATGATCAACCCATAATTTTTCATCCACTCACTTTATATTGGGATGAATTAATTTGGGGGTATGGAATACTTATGGAGTACAACAGTTTTCTTGGACCCATTCAGGCGGGAGTTTCTAAAAACACACTAAACAGTGGTCTTCGTTGGTATTTGGGCTTGGGTTATTCGTTCTAAAATAGCATAATATAATAGATGACTCATCGAATATTGATGGTTCATCTATTATTATTATTATTTTTGTAAATCTTTTTACAATAAAATATAGCACCAATGCTGAATAAGATTGAAAGTTTACTTCAAGAAATAAAGAGTCTGAGCGCTGAAACACCCGAAGCCGCAGAACAATTAAGAATAAAATATTTAAGTAAAAAAGGATTAGTTTCACTTCTTTTTGATGATTTCAAATCTGTTCCACCAGCAGACAAAAAGGACGTAGGGATGGCACTTAATCTTTTAAAAAAAGAAGCACAAGAGACAATTCAGCATATTAAGGACTCTTTTGATACCGATGTAGAAGAAGGAAATCTCTCCGACTTTTCCTTGCCAGCATCCTCACTTCCTTTAGGCAGCAGGCATCCACTGTCGGTGATTCGTAATCAAATTGTAGATATTTTTGGTCGTTTGGGATTCACAGTAGCAGAAGGCCCTGAAATTGAAGACGACTGGCACGTTTTCTCAGCTCTCAACTTTCCGTTAGAACATCCCGCACGTGATATGCAAGACACCTTTTTCATCCACAAAGATCCAGATGTTCTGTTGCGTACCCATACCTCCTCTGTGCAAGTAAGGGTCATGGAAAAAGAGCAGCCACCCATTCGAGCTATCTTCCCTGGACGTGTATTCCGAAATGAAGCTATTTCATCCAGAGCACATTGTATTTTTCACCAGGTAGAAGGCTTATATATCGACAAGGAAGTTTCTTTTGCAGACTTAAGGCAAACTTTGCTCTATTTTGCCAAAGAGATGTTTGGCCAAGAGACACAAATACGTTTACGCCCCTCCTACTTCCCATTTACCGAACCCTCGGCAGAGATGGATATATCCTGCACCCTTTGCGGCGGAAAAGGATGCAACATGTGCAAACACAGTGGATGGGTCGAAATATTAGGGTGTGGAATGGTAGATCCTGCTGTATTGGACAATTGCAAAATAGACAGTAAAGAATTTACTGGCTTCGCCTTTGGAATGGGGATCGAAAGAATTGCTCTTCTGAAATATCAAATTAATGACATTCGTCTTTTCTTTGAAAATGATGTTCGGTTTTTAGAGCAATTTAAATCGGCTCTTTAAAAACTAATTTGTAGCCAATTATACAAAAGCTTCTGCTGGGACTAACAACAATACATTGTCACTTTGTAGAAAATGGCGAAAAAATTGAAGGAGAAATTACACTCGAAAGTAAATTTGGCAAATAAAACCTTCGTATTTTTTAAACTTATGAGTATTAACTGTAGAAGCTGATTTTTATTTGTTATATATTAAGAGTTGAATTATAACAACTTATTCCTAACGGCATTTCAATTTTCTTAAAGATATATCCATTTTAAACTGGCCAATTGTTTGTTAGCTAAATTATTTTCTCTACTTTTGTCATCCGTAAGAATTTCGAGGGGTTTGAAGTGGCGAAACAAGAGAAGTTTGTCCACCTCCGAAAATAAACAATAAATCAACACAATATGTACGCAATTGTAACTATTGCAGGTCAGCAGTTTAAGGTTGAAAAAGATCGCAAAGTATTTGTTCACCGTTTAGATGCCGAAGAAGGTGCATCGGTAGAATTCGATGAAGTTTTGTTATACGAAGACGAAAGCGGTATTCAAATTGGTGCTCCAGTTTTAAAGGGCGCAAAAGTAACAGCAAAAGTCTTGGCCCATTTGAAAGGCGATAAAGTAATCATCTTCAAAAAGAAAAGACGTAAAGGTTATCAAAAAATGAATGGTCATCGTCAATATTTCAGTCAAATTCAGATCGAAGACATTCTAATTGGTTAATTAAAATAAAAGTATTTAGATATGGCACATAAGAAAGGAGTAGGTAGTTCCAAGAACGGTCGCGAATCAGAAAGCAAGCGATTGGGCGTTAAGATTTTCGGAGGTCAATTCGCAAAATCAGGAAATATCATCGTACGTCAACGCGGCACACAACACCATCCTGGTGACAATGTAGGAATCGGTAAAGATCATACGTTATTCGCACTTACAGATGGCAACGTTGTTTTCCGTAAGAGAAGAGACAATCGTTCTTTTGTCTCTGTTGATCCAGTTACTGCAGAATAAGTAACACCAGAAAAAACTTTAAAAGTCTCCTGTTTTTGTTACTTTAGTGACAAATTCAGGAGACTTTTCTGTTTAAAGACTTTTTAATCAACTTTTTATGCTGACACTCAAACAAATTCAAGATAACAAACAGGAGATCATCGACCGTTTAAAGATAAAAAACTTCGATGCCACCCATGCTGTTGAAGAGATCATCTCATTGGACAATCAACGCAAAGCAACACAGGCGGAGTCTGATGCTTTACAAGCCGAAATGAACAACCTATCCAAGTCCATTGGGCAGATGTTCAAGGAAGGGAAAAAAGAGGAAGCAGCACAAGCAAAAGAGAAAACGGTTGATCTAAAAGAAGAGATCAAACAATTGACCTCCTCACATGAGCAGATTGAAAGTCAATTGCAAAAAATATTGATTGAATTACCCAATCTACCCCACAATTCAGTTCCTGCTGGAAAAGGAGCGGCTGACAATGTGGAAGTACGCAAAGGAGGAGATTTCCCAAAGCTTGTAAATCCGCTCCCACATTGGGAATTAGCAAAAAAATACAACCTCATCGATTTTGAATTGGGCGTAAAACTAACCGGTGCTGGTTTCCCCGTCTATAAAGGAAAAGGAGCTAAGCTACAACGTGCACTTATCCATTTTTTCTTAGAAGAAGCTACCAAGGCAGGCTATGAAGAAGTGATGCCTCCGCTGATGGTAAACGAAGAGTCGGGATTTGGAACTGGACAATTGCCAGACAAAGAAGGGCAAATGTATCATGTGGGCATAGACAATCTTTACCTTATCCCTACTGCCGAAGTACCAGTGACCAATATGTATCGGGATGTTATCCTAAACAGTGCTCAACTGCCTCTTAAAAACTGTGCATATTCCGCCTGTTTCCGTAGAGAAGCAGGATCTTATGGAAAAGATGTACGAGGCCTCAACCGTTTACATCAATTTGACAAAGTAGAAATAGTGCAAATTGCGCATCCAGATAATTCATATGAAATCTTGGACGGTATGGTGGCACATGTACAATCCCTAATTGAAAAACTAAACCTTCCGTGGCGTATTTTAAAACTATGTGGAGGTGATATCAGCTTTACAGCAGCTTTGACTTACGATTTTGAAGTTTATTCTGCTGCACAAGAACGTTGGTTGGAGGTAAGTTCTGTGAGTAATTTCGAGAGTTTTCAGGCGAACCGATTAAAATTACGTTTCAAAGAAGAGGGCGAAAAAAAGACCCAGTTGGCACACACCTTAAATGGTAGTGCATTGGCACTTCCCAGAATTTTGGCAGCTCTTCTTGAAAACAACCAGTTTGAAGGCGGCATTCGTATTCCTGAGGTATTAGTTCCCTTCTGCGGCTTTGATACAATCGCTTAATAGTAACTAATCACAGATAAGTTAAAAAATCATTTTTTTTAAGCTGTTTTATGTCTTATATCTTCAACGTCTCATTTTACGTGAATCCTTCATTTGAGGAAAAATGGTCTGCTTGGTTTAAAGAGTGCTTTAGTGATAATAGATTTCCTGCAGATGTAAAACAACCAAAAGTTTTCGAAGTAATTTCTGAAACTCCTGGTGATTTTACAGTGTTTTCTGCTCAATGGAAGTGTTCTTCCACGGAAACTTTAGGCGAGTTAGATGAATATATGGCTAATTTTTTACAACAGCTTCCTCGCCTATTTGGTGAGGACATCACGCATTTTAGCTCTGTTTTGAAACAAATCACATGACCACTAAACAACCAAGTGAAAGAGTAATTCTCGGCATTGATCCTGGAACAACAGTAATGGGATATGGAGTCCTTCAGGTGGAAGGGAATGTTCCTTCTATGGTTGTAATGGGCGTTTTAGAACTCAAAAAATACTCGGATCACTATGTAAAATTAAAACTCATTTTTGAGCGTGTGGTTCAACTGATAGATACCTACCATCCCGATGAATTGGCCATTGAAGCTCCCTTCTTTGGTAAAAACGTACAATCCATGCTAAAGTTAGGCCGC
Organism: uncultured Alkaliflexus sp.; assembly: GCA_964544795.1. GTDB lineage: Bacteria > Bacteroidota > Bacteroidia > Bacteroidales > Marinilabiliaceae > CAZHHH01. The sequence goes on from CAZJDS010000032.1 coordinate 12,526, forward strand.
GCACAAGGGGTTGCTATGGCAGCTGCACTGTCGCGTTCTATACCTATCTTTGAGTATGCTCCTTTGCGCATCAAGCAAGCGATAACAGGACGTGGAAATGCTTCTAAGGAACAAGTTGCACTGTTTTTAAAGCAATATTTAAAGCTCAGTGAAGATCATGAATATCTTGATGCAAGTGATGGGCTGGCAGCAGCCGTTTGTCATTTCTACCAATCACGAAATCCTATTGCAGGAACAGGCGTAAAAAGCTGGAAAGAGTTTATAAATAAGAATCCAGGACGGGTAAAGAAGTAAGTTAAAGCACTCATACATAACTCATCTTCACAAATTTGCTACAAGTATTCTCTTATATTTTGAGCAATACTTTCCATCTCTTCAGCGTTCAACTTTAACTTAGGTTTAGAGAAACTAATATCTGCCTCAGATTGAATAGGCACCAAATGAATGTGTGCATGAGGAACTTCCAAACCCAAAACTGCTACTCCAACTCGTTTACATTCAACAGCTTTTTCAATGGCTAGCGCTACTCTCTTAGCGAAGACTGAAATGCCTTTCATTGTTTCATCGTCTAAGTCAAAAAAGTAGTCCACTTCTTTTTTAGGAACTACCAATGTATGTCCTTTAGATAATGGGCCAATATCCAGAAAAGCAAAATAGTTGTCGTCCTCTGCAATTTTATAACAAGGAATTTCACCGTTGATAATTTTTGTGAATATAGTTGCCATAGATGATAGGATTAAATTACTCAAATAAAGAGAGATCAAATATAACAATTTTATAAAGAAGAAATAAGCAGATAAAAGACCGAAGATAAAACTCTTCAAAGCCTCATTTTTGATTATTCAATTTACTATTTAAACCTTAATTTTAGGTTATATGTAACTCCCTAAACACTATTCAGCTAAAACGCTATAACATGTAGTTGTAAAAAAGTTTCTTATATACGGAATCTTTCCTAACCAATTAGGTAGCAAAATCGGTTTCAAATTAAACTTCACTTCGTAATGAGGGTTAATTAAATAAAACTGCTCTTTTAAGATCGTAAAGTTTAATTCCTTCACCAATTTATAATACATAGTTATCCGAGCTTCACGAATACTCAACAACTCACTGATGATATTATCCTTTTCAGAGAAAGATTTTAACAAGAACTTATAAAAAGGCAAAGGAAGAAGGTGTATAAATGGCAGCCAAGAAAGAACAGGGTTACGACATATTTGCTGATGACCGCCAAAGGGCATTTGCCATGCAGGAAAACCTAAGAATAAAACTCCTTCCCCATCAGGTTTTAACAATTTCTTTAATAACCCCAGCAATTAGGCTTTATCATGAATATGTTCTATTACATCATTTAGCACAATTATATCAAAAGGTCCAATATCTGTAGCATCAAAAATATTTATATGCAACAAACGAACCCTATCACCATATTCGGCAAAAACACCCTTGGCTTTCTCTATTCTGGATGGAGCTTGGTCGATAGCAGTTACTTTACAATTCCTTTCTACAAAGGGCAATAGATTACCGCCATCTCCACAACCAACTTCTAATACTTCTGTATCTTCTGTTATCTTTTTAATTTTTTCAATAAAAGGAACAAAATACTTTTCGCTTGTTATAGATTGTTCGCGAAAATATCTTTCCCTGTCCGTATGTCTTGGTTGCATAACTCAATCGCTATTTTCAATTATTATTGGCGTGATCTATCAGCTCTTAATTAATACAAAGGCACAAAATAAGTATAAACAAAAACAAAAAATGCAATTTAAGCCATTTATATTATTTCTTCTCATAAGAAAATAAACAATTTAGGAGTCCCAAAAGAAATTTACAATTGATGTATATGGTAAAGGATGTTAGGTTAGGAGCCTAAGTCTTTTATCCGCATGAAAAAATGATGGGTACAAAAAAAAGACCTACATAGAAATAACTGCCTTTTAGAAAAGTAAAATTCTAAAAATAGAAAAAAGCCGAAGGCAAACTTTCTTTGTTTTGTCTTCGGCCATTTCTTGCAATTATAGCAAAAATAGAGGTTTCGTATATCGTATGTTCTATAAGGAAATATCCAATATTTCAA
>CAZJDS010000033.1:0-14568 GCA_964544795.1 uncultured Alkaliflexus sp.
TTGACCACTCCGTTCAAGTAGATTTTTTTGGTACCGATTATTCCTACAAACGTAATATGGAGGAAGAGTACAAAAGAAATCAAGAGCGTTATCAGTTTTTAAAATGGGCGCAGAAATCTTTCGACAATTTTAGCGTTGTCCCCCCTGGGATGGGTATTTGCCATCAGGTAAATCTGGAGTACTTATCCAAGGGGGTTATAGAACGTGATGGAGAGGTTTTTCCCGACACCTTGGTGGGAACCGATAGCCATACGCCTATGGTGAATGGAATTGGTGTAGTAGGTTGGGGGGTAGGAGGTATTGAAGCTGAAGCCGCTATTTTAGGTCAGCCTGTTTACTTTATTATGCCAGAAGTACTTGGTCTTAAGCTGACAGGGAAACTTCCATTGGGTTCTACTTCTACCGATCTTGTTTTGACCATTGCCAACTTACTTCGTAAAAAAGGAGTGGTGGGAAAATTTGTAGAAGTATTTGGTTCTGGACTGGACAATCTTTCTGTGCCCGATCGAGCCACCATCGGAAATATGTCGCCTGAGTTTGGTTGCACCATTACCTATTTTCCTATAGATGATAAGACTTTGGAGTATATGCGTAAGAGCAATCGTTCTGAAGATCAAATTAAGTTGGTAGAAAATTATTGCAAGTCCAATATGTTGTGGCGTGAAAATGAGGATAAAATCAATTATACTGATGTTTTAGAGTTGGATCTTTCTACCATAGAACCCACAGTTGCAGGTCCTAAACGTCCGCAGGATAAAATTCTTTTGAAAGATTTTAAATCTAAGTTTATTGAGCTGTTGGACAACTCTTTTCAGAGAAAATATATTGCACAGGAAGAGCGCGAGTTTGAAAAGTCTGTCACTCGATTTGAAGGTGAAGGGGGCGACCAAATACTTCCATCAGCCGATAGGGAACCAGTTTCTACCGAGATAGAGACCAAAGAGAGTGAAGGGTTACGTACTGTTTGGATCACTCGTGGTCAGGAGAAATTTATGCTCTCTGATGGTGCTGTGGCTATTGCTGCCATCACATCATGTACCAACACATCCAACCCTTTTGTTATGATTGGTGCAGGTTTGGTAGCTCGCAAAGCTCGCGAGCATGGTATTGATATTAAACCTTGGGTAAAAACTTCGTTGGCGCCCGGATCTAAAGTCGTTACAGATTATTTGGAGAAGGCAGATTTGATGAAGGATTTGGAAGCTCTTCAATTTCACTTGGTGGGTTATGGATGTACATCGTGTATCGGAAATTCAGGCCCGCTCCCAGTGGATATCGGTAAGGCTGTGGATGAACACAACCTGATTGTCACCTCCGTTTTGTCGGGCAATCGAAATTTTGAAGCCAGAATTCACTCTCAGGTGAAAATGAATTTTCTGATGTCTCCAATGTTGGTGGTTGCTTATGCAATTGCGGGTCGCGTAGACATTGACTTGATCAATGAACCGCTAAGTTTTGATTCCAACCGTAAGCCTGTCTTTTTGAAAGATATCTGGCCAACCGACGATGAGATCAATGAAATTATGAGCAATGTTCTTTCGCCAGGGGATTTTGCCAAAAACTATGGGGAGATATTTGAAGGAAATCAAAACTGGAGAGACTTGGAGATCCCTGAAGAGAAGTTGTATGCTTGGGACGAAGACTCAACTTATATAAAGGAGATACCCTTTTTTAAAGGGATTTCTGATGAGCCTGAGCCATTTCAGGACATTCAGAATGCAAGAGTTTTATTGATGTTGGGAGATAGCGTTACCACCGATCACATTTCTCCCGCTGGCGCTTTTGATGAACATTCGGCAGCAGGTAAATATTTATTGTCTCGCGGGGTTGAAAAGAAAAACTTCAACTCTTATGGTTCGCGTCGCGGAAATGATGAGGTGATGGTTCGCGGAACTTTTGCCAACGTGCGTATCAAAAACGCTTTAGCTTCTAAAGAAGGGGGTTATACTGTTCATCTGCCTACAGGTAAAGAGATGTCTGTTTATGATGCTGCTGTAAAATACCAAGAAGAAAAGACGCCTTTAATGGTTTTAGTGGGCAAGGAATACGGAAGTGGATCATCCCGTGACTGGGCGGCAAAAGGAACCTTTTTGCTGGGGATAAAATGTGTTTTGGCAGAAAGTTATGAACGCATCCATCGAAGCAACTTGGTGGGAATGGGCGTGTTACCGCTTGAATATAAGCCCGGAGAAGATGCTGCTAAATTAGGCCTTACTGGCCGAGAGTTTTTTTCCATCTCTGGAATCACCAATGATCTTAAACCTCATAAAGAGGTGGAGGTTATTGCTGTTGATGAAAAGGGAAATAAGAATTCATTTAAAGCCATTGCCCGTCTGGATTCGCTTATTGAAGTTGAATATTATAGAAACGGTGGAATATTGCAGTATGTATTGCGTCAGTTTTTGAAAAATCAGAACAGCTGATTATACAGATAGAATTGTTTAAAAAATTTTTTTTTGAAATGTTTCAAAATAGAAATGGTATGGAAAATGAAGATTTATATCCTAAAACTACTCCTGCACTTGCCAAAGAAAGAGCAGACTTAGCTCCTGAAACCATGGATGCCTGGAGGAAATTTAGCGACCAGGTATTTAAAGAAGGAGAACTTTCAGAAAAAACCAAACAACTAATAGCAGTTGCAGTGGCACATGTAACGCAATGTCCTTATTGCATTCGTGGTCATACCAAACAAGCCTTGCGAAAAGGGGCGACTAAAGCGCAAGTGATGGAAGCCATTTGGGTGGCATCTGAAATGCGATCGGGTGCAGCTTATGCACACTCAATACTCGCTGTGGATGAGATGTCTAAGAGTAAATAAATATAATTTCATCTAAAAGCCTGTTCCCAAACATAAATAACTATCATGGAATAAGTTATGACACCTTCTGTCAATATATTAAAGCAAAAGATTGAACGAATTCCATGTGGTAATTAACAGTTAATTTTAGAGAAATGAAAGAGCGATTGAATTATCAAAAAGTAGCTCCAGAAGCATTGAAACCTATGTTGGAGCTTGAGAAATACGTAGCTAACTCAGGTCTTGACCGATCTTTGTACGAGTTGGTGAAAACACGTGCTTCTCAAATTAATGGTTGTGCCTATTGCTTGGATATGCACACCAAAGATGCCCGAAAAGCAGGAGAGACAGAGCAACGATTATATGTTTTAAGTGCTTGGCGCGAAACCTCTTTTTATACGCCAAGGGAGCGTGCAGCATTGGCTTGGACTGAGGCGGTTACCCAAATCTCTCATCAAGGTGTGTCTGAAGAGTTGTTCAAAGCCACTTCACAACATTTTAAGGAGAAAGAGTTGGTGGCTTTAACTATGGCTATTGTCGCTATTAATGGATGGAACAGGTTGGCCATTAGTTTTGGAACCATTCCAGGAAGTTACGAGCCCAAATAGACTTATTTATCAATTTTTGATTTCAGACTATAAAAAATGGGAACCATCAAAATTAAAAGGATTTATGACGAAGCGTCGGAAGATGATGGCTACAGAGTTTTGGTGGATCGTCTTTGGCCAAGGGGTGTGACTAAAGCTGATGCTAAAATAGATGAGTGGAATAAAGACTTGGCGCCATCCACAGATTTGCGAAAATGGTTTGGTCATAGAGAAGAACGGTTCGATGAGTTTTCATCTCGTTATCGTGAAGAGTTGGTGCTGAAAGAAGATGATTTAGAAAAACTTCGAGATATGGCTCATTCAGAAACAATTACTTTACTGTATGGTGCCAAAGATCCCAATTTGAATCAAGCCATTGTTTTGCAAGACCTATTGGTGAATGGGGTGTAGCAGCTTCATATAATATTTTCCTTGTCAGATTATCGGATCATTTTCTGTTGCTTAACGTAACTGGATATGGTTCGATTTCTTTAAAACTTCTAATATAGAAGGGTAGGTAGCAGAGATAAAGGAGTCCATTTTCTCAGGATCTACCCAAAATACCGATTCAATATTTTCTTCAGCTTGGGGGGTTGGCAGAGTGCTTCCGTGATATTGCATTTCATACCACCGCGTTTCTTTAAAAATGGTTTGTCCTTTCAATGGATAAGTGTGGAAAGTGGAAGTAAGACTCTTTAGTAAGGTGAGATCTGTAATACCGCACTCTTCTTCTACTTCGCGTATGGCAGCCTCTTCAAAAGTCTCACCTTTTTCTACTTTGCCTTTGGGAAGGTCGCAAAAGCCCAGTCTATTCATTCCAATAAACCGATTTAGTTCAATATTCCACACCAAACCACCAGCTGCAAGAAGCGAGTGAAAGCATGATCTGAAATTTTTCAGAAGTTCAAAAAGATTATGGTTATATATAAATGCTGATTGTATGGTCACATCATTCTCAAAATTTTCGATAAACTCTTTAAGTTCACCTTGATTGGCGTATTTTAGAATAGCTCCAAAATCTGCTGTTAAACTGGTCTCAATCTGATCAGTTAAGTGAATGATTCTATCCTTGAAAAAGATTTTATACATTTGCGCTGATATATTATTGAAATATCGATTTAGATAATAGTTTAGAGCTTCTTGGTATTATATCCATTTTCTATAATAAGGAAAGTAAAAACAGATACTTATGAACAATATTGAAGAGACAATTGCCCATCAGCTATTACAAATTAAAGCAATAAAACTGCAACCTGCAAACCCTTTTACGTGGGCTTCAGGGTGGTTATCACCCATCTATTGTGACAATCGGAAAACACTTTCCTATCCAGAAGTTCGTACCTATATTAGAGATCGATTTGCAGATGAGATTCGTGCACATTTTGCAGAAGTTGAAGTAATTGCCGGAGTTGCAACAGGTGCTATAGCACAAGGTGCATTAGTTGCAGATATTTTGGGGAAACCATTTATTTATGTTCGTTCATCACCTAAAGGGCATGGGTTGGAGAATTTGGTAGAAGGAAAATTGTTGCCAGGTCAAAAAGTGGTGGTTATTGAAGATCTTATTTCTACGGGTGGAAGTAGTCTGAAAGCTGTAGAGGCAATTCGAAATGGTGGTGCAGAGGTTTTAGGGATGGTGGCTATTTTTTCTTATGGTTTTCAATTGGCTAATCAGCAATTTGAAGAGAAGAAGGTTAAGTTGAAAACATTGAGCAACTATAAAACTCTCATAAAAGTTGCAGTAGATACGGGTTATGTTACTTCTGAGGAGGTCGAAACATTAGAGCAGTGGCGTCAAAACCCATCACAGTGGAAAAAATAATAGAATAGATGACCGAATTTGAAGGCCCTATAAAGGCGATTTCCTATTCTTCAGAAGTTGTATTTCAGTTTCTATCCAGCTTTGATAATTTCGAAGATCTATTGCCTGAAGAGCATGTGGAGGATTGGCAGAGCAATGGCGACAGTTGTCGTTTTAAAGTAAACGGTGTCGGTGAAGTTGGACTCCGAATAATTGAAAAGGAGGAGTTTAAAACCATAAAATACAGTGCCGATGGAAAAACTCCTTTCAATTTTTTTCTTTGGATTCAGTTGAAAGATAAAGCTGCCAATGATTGTAGGGTGAAGCTTACAATTAAAGCCGATTTAAACCCAATGATAAAAATGGTGGTTTCTACGCCTATTGCAAAATTCTTGGAAGTCTTAACAGAAGCCATCGCTTCTCATAATTACTCTTCTTGAGAGGTTTGTGTTGGTTTCTCAAAGCTTACTTCTTTAAATGCATAGGTTCTAAAGTTCCCCGATTTGGTTTGTAATATAAGGTGTCCAGAGGGTTTGATTTCTGCAATTGTTGCAAAGAATTTTCCATGAGAGTCTTTGAAAGGATGTATTCCGTTTTTTCGGTAAAGATTTTCCATATAGTTTTTATGAAGCCACTCATCGTTTCTCTCCACTTTCCAATCGGAATATATTTCCACAAAATGAACTATTAATTGATTTAAGAGTTCATAGATATCGAAATCTTGTTTTGTGAGCTGCTTTAGAGAGACTGGATTAGCTGCATTTGAGCGAAAGATCTCTTGATTTACATTTAAACCTATTCCTATAATGGAATATTCAATTTTGTCTCCTTTTAGACTGTTTTCTACTAGAATACCTGCTATCTTTTTATCATCACAATAGATATCGTTGGGCCATTTGATAGAGACGTTTTTTAGAAGCGGATTGAGCAGTCGCACCAACGCAAGAGTTATTAGCTGTGTGATTCTAAACTGTTGTTGAATGGGTAAGAAAGAGGGGCGAATAATTATGGAGAAAGTTAGGTTTTTTCCAGGTTCACTTTCCCAGCTATTCCCCATCTGTCCTCTTCCAGCAGTTTGTTCAGAAGCTACAACTACAGAAAATTCAGGAATTGAGGTGCTTTTGTTAAGATCATTAAGTTCTTGGTTGGTAGATGCAAGTGATTTGAATCGGTATATTTTTGGAGAACTCTTTTCCATTTTATTTTTGGCATTGTTTATGAACTATTCTACTTGATGTTTAAGATAGTGCAAGAAACATTAGTTTAATGTGTTTTAGTTGCTAAGATCTGTTTCTATATTAGTTTTGTGAAGTGTTTGAAAATAGAAATTTACTAAGACTTAAATGAGATGTGTATGAAGTTTTGAAACTACCAACTGTTACTTACAAGTTACGTGCTTGGTTGTTTGCAAGTTAGGAGATCTCGCTTACTATTTGGACTTCAAATTATAGAAGTGTGAAATTAACAATGAAATAATCTTAAAGTGCTATCTTTGTACAAAAATACAACTCTTTTTCTCTTTAGCTTGCATATTAGCAGAGAGAATTAGAGCGAACAAACAGACCTTTTTAAATAAAATACATTTAATCAGTCTTTGATATTGAACTTCCCAGACTGATAAACAGTTAATCTATATACAAAGAGAATGACAGAAAGACAGGGCGATATGACAACCCAGCAGTTGGTAAAAGCTGTTGTAGAAAGTATTCAAGAAAAAAAAGGTGGAAATATTTCAATTTTAGATTTAACCTCCATTGAAAACACGATTGCCAGTTATTTTATTGTTTGTGATGGAACCAGTAATGTTCATGTGGATGCGATTGCTGATTCTGTTGAAGAATATGTAAAAAATCAGACAGATGAAAAGCCTTTTCACGTTGAAGGCCGTAGAAATGCACAATGGGTATTGTTAGATTATTTAGATGTAATTGTTCACGTTTTTCAGCAGCCAGTTCGTGAGTTCTACAATTTAGAAGAACTATGGGCTGATGCAGAACGTGAGGATATTCCTGATTTGAATTAAAATTTTAATTAGTAATCACATACAGAATGACTGAAGAGAAAAAAAACAGTAGTGGAGGTGGTAATAAACCTGCTCCAAAAATGCCCCAATTCAATGCATATTGGATTTATGGCATCATATTGTTAGCATTGGTTGGCGTTAGCATTTTTAATGTTGGACAATCTCCAAAGGAGGTGTCTTGGGGTGTTTTCGAAACAGAGATTTTGCCCAAAGGAGACATGAAAGAGGTGGTCGTTATTACCAATGAAGATGTTGCTGAAGTAACTTTTAAGGAAGGTACGTTGGAGAGATATCCAGATATCTTTAAGGATCAAAAGTCCATCCCTACTTCTGGCCCACATATTAGAGTTAAGATTCCTAGCAGAGATAAGTTCGAAGAAGCCCGAAAACTTGCAGAAGAGAAATATAATATAACGGTACCCATCAAATATGAAGAACGTACTAATATGTTTCGTGATCTTTTTATGATGATGTGGCCTATTCTCTTAATTCTTGGAATATGGATATTTGTTTTCCGTCGTATGAGTGGTGGCGGTGCTGCTGGAGGTGGTGGCGCAGGTAATATTTTTAACGTGGGCAAATCCAGAGCTCGTGTTTTTGATAAAGAATCTAGCGTGAAGGTTACTTTTAATGATGTTGCTGGATTGGCCGAAGCCAAGCAAGAGTTGGAGGAAATTGTCGAGTTTCTACGAACTCCTGAAAAATTTACAGAATTGGGAGGTAAGATTCCTAAAGGTGCACTCTTGATTGGATCACCTGGTACAGGAAAGACTTTGCTCGCTAAAGCTATAGCTGGTGAAGCCGATGTTCCTTTTTTCAGTATGTCAGGTTCTGATTTTGTGGAGATGTTTGTGGGGGTCGGTGCATCAAGAGTGAGAGACCTATTTAAAAAAGCGAAAGAGAAAGCACCTTGTATTATATTTATTGATGAGATTGACGCCATTGGACGAGCAAGAGGAAAAAACGCCAATTTTGGAGGTAACGATGAACGAGAAAACACTTTGAATCAGTTGCTTACAGAGATGGACGGTTTTGCCACCAATAGCGGAGTTATTATATTGGCCGCTACCAACAGAGCCGATGTTTTAGATAGAGCACTTATGCGTGCTGGTCGTTTTGATCGACAAATAGCTGTAGAGCTTCCTGACTTAAACGAACGAAGAGAGATCTTTGAAGTTCATCTTCGTCCATTGCGTTTGTCTGAGGATGTAAAGTCTGATTTTTTGGCTCGTCAAACGCCTGGGTTTTCAGGGGCTGATATTGCCAATGTATGTAATGAATCCGCCCTTATTGCAGCTCGAAAAAGCAAGAAAGTGGTTGAGAAAGAGGATTTTCTTGATGCCGTGGATCGTATCGTAGGGGGCTTGGAGAAAAAGAATAAAATCATTTCAAAAAGTGAAAAGGAAGCCATCGCCTATCATGAGGCAGGACATGCTGCAATTAGTTGGTTACTTGAACACGCTCATCCTTTGGTGAAAGTTACTATTGTACCAAGAGGTAAATCATTGGGAGCTGCATGGTATTTGCCTGAAGAACGTTCGTTGAACACGTATGAACAGATGTTGGATGAAATGTGTTCGGCATTAGGTGGTAGAGCTGCCGAAGACCTGGTTTTTGGAAAAGTATCAACAGGGGCTCTTAACGATTTAGAAAAAGTAACGCGTCAGGCTTATGCCATGGTTTCCTTTTTTGGTATGAGTCCCTTGATTGGAAATATTAGCTTTTTTGATTCTTCAGGACAAAACGAGTATTCTTTCCATAAACCTTATAGTGAAAGAACGGCTCAATTAATTGATGAAGAGGTTTCTAGAATTGTGGAAGAGCAATATCAACGTGCTAAAGATATTCTTAGAGAAAATAAAGAAAAACATGCTACTTTGGCAGAACTTCTTTTGGAGCGTGAAGTTATTTTTAGTGAAGATATGGAGCCGATTTTTGGAAAACGAATGGTTCCCGAACATGTAATTGAAGAAGAAGCTGGTGATTCTGCCCCTATTGAGCCTACGGCTTCTATAAAAGAAGATGTTGAGCCAGTAAAAGATGAGTCAGAAGAAAAAGATAAAGATTCATTGTAGAACAATTAAGTGAGTAACAAATCATCACGAGATATTATTTTGCAGCGATTAAATGCTGTTAAGACTTTTGACTGGGCTGTTCCTTCAGAACTACCCAGTCATTTTGTTGATCTTTTTCCTACACCTGAAAACCCTCTTGAATATTTTAAAGAAGCTCTTGAGAAAGTTGGAGGAGAGGTAATTATTGTCATAGGAAAAGAAGAGGTTATTCAGCAATTAAAAAAGTGGCGAAAGGATTTTGGATGGAATAATGTAGGTTGTACTGACCCTAACATAGAAGAAATGATTCTTTCTTCAGGTCTCGCCTTAATACCCAAGGACGAGGCGGAAATTGTTTTTACACCATGTGAATTTCTTATCTCTTCAACAGGATCTGTATTGGTAAGTAGTAGTTCAGGATTAGGGCGTAAGTCACATGTCTCACCAAGAATACATGTAGTTTTGGCGGCAGCATCACAGCTCAAACTTAAGGTTGGTGGTGCAATTGAAGCGTTAAAAAACAAGTACGATGAGATGCCTTCTTGGGTAGGGTTAATTACGGGTCCAAGCCGTACAGCAGATATTGAAAAGACTCTAGTAATGGGCGCACATGGGCCTAGTGAGTTTATTGTTTTGATAGATGAAGAGCTATAAATTTTATAAACTGAATCTTTCTATTATTTTTGTACTGAATAAATATCTGCTTTGTTTTATCATTGCAGGATATACCCTCATTTTAGCCAGATGAATTCTCGGTTTTACGACTGAGATTGTATTTATTTCACTCTTTAAAATAATAGGATGAAGAATTTTTGGCAGCGTGCATTAACAGGTATCATCTTTGTCCTGGCCATAGTTGGGGGGTTGTGGTGGCACGAGTATTCCTATCTGCTAATATTTTTGACTGTTGTAATTCTTGGGATGTTAGAGTTCATTGAAATAGTGAAAGTACGTAAACCTGTTAGAGCTCAAGTAGGTTGGGCTCTTTTTATTGGCATTTTTTGGTATGTTTCAGTTTTTTATGTTTTACGTGGAAATTTATCTGCTCGATGGCTTGTGTTTATTGTACCATTGTTGATAGGGGTTTTTATTACAGAATTGTATCGAAAAAAAGAGTCCCCATTGCTTAACATAGCTGTTACTCTTTTGGTTCCTTTTTATGTTGCCCTCCCCTTTTCATTCCTTCATTTTTTGGCTTTTCATCATGGGGTCTACAATTATGAATTGGTTTTAGGATTTTTTATTCTGATTTGGGCAAATGATACGGGCGCTTATTTGATAGGTGTTTCATTTGGTAAGCATAAATTTTTCCCACGTATCTCTCCCAAGAAGACTTGGGAAGGTTTTTTTGGAGGAATATCCTTTACATTGTTAGCTGGCTGGTTAATTTCCGCTTTTTTCATAGATCATCTTAATTGGTATTATTGGCTCATAATTGCTCTGATTGTTTCTGTGATGGGGACATTGGGAGATTTGGTTGAGTCTATGTTAAAGCGCAGCGTTAATTTGAAAGATTCTGGAAAAATTTTACCTGGGCATGGTGGCGTTTTAGATCGCTTTGATGCAGTGATTTTTGCTGCACCGTTAATGGTAAGTTTTTTATTATTACTTTATTTTTTGGATTTGTATAAATTTTAGTTTTAATCAATCAACTTCTATGACAATTCACAAAGAAGGATTTAGAATCCTTGGAGTTGCTTTTTTAGCACTCTTTTTATTTAATACAGTTCTCTGGGTTTTAATAGAATTGCCTTGGCCTGTATTGTACTGGACAATTCCGATAACTTCCATTTTGTTTCTATTGGTGCTTAATTTTTTTCGAAGTCCACGACGTGAAGGGTATTTACATGAAAATGCAATTATTGCACCAGCCGATGGTAAGATTGTTGTTATCGAAGAGGTTGAAGAGAATGAGATTTTAAAAGGAAAAGCCATGCAGGTTTCTATTTTTATGAACGTTTTTAATGTTCATATAAATTGGTATCCTGTAAATGGTATTATAAAATACTTTAAGCATCATAATGGTCGCTTTATGTCAGCATGGTTGCCAAAAGCATCTACAGAAAACGAGAGAACCACAGTGGCCATTGAAATTGCGGATGGTCGGACTATTGTAACTCGACAGATTGCTGGGGCAGTTGCACGTAGGATTGTCTCTTATGCTGAAGAAGGTAAAAAAGTGACACAAGGGAGTCAGCTTGGATTTATTAAATTTGGATCACGAGTAGATCTTTACTTACCTTTGGGAACAAGAATTGATGTAAAGTTAGATCAGGACGTTAGAGGAAAACAAACCATCATTGGTTGGTTGGAAGATCCTAAGTAGTTTCTGTTATTAAAGCAATGCATTACCACATTGGATCTCTAATCTTCAGAGAGCTAATGTGGTTTCTTTTTTTCAGAAATTAAGAAGGTTTTATAGAATAATTATAGTTTATTTATGCTTTTAAATGTCCATCCCAAAAAGTTAAATGAAGTTTTTGAAACACCTGTTTTACAGCAAACAGCTTTTTGGTCAGAGGTAAAAAGATTAACTGGTGTAAAGAGTATGGCTTTTGATTTCAAGGTGGATGCAAATCATCTGTATGAGGATGAGGGGTGTGACTCCACCTTGGTTTCTGATGTGCTAATTATGAGCCAAAAAATAGATGCTCATCATTCGATAGCCTATGTCCCTTATGGACCTGAGTTGCATCCAGCAGATAGCAATCAAGGTCTGTTTTTAGAGGAATTGTCTGAGAGTGTTCGGCCTTTTTTACCCGACACCACAATCATGATTCGTTACGATTTGTTTTGGGATTCATTATGGGTGGGTGAAGAGGACTTTTATGACGAAGATGGTTATTGGCTGGGACCTCCTGAGAAAAGAATTCAAGAACTTCGACTGAATTACAATACAGTTAACTGGTTGTTGCGTAAATCTGCTTGTAATACATTACCTTCTAATACTATTTTTCTTGATCTTACGAAAAGTGAACAAGAGCTTTTGATGGCGATGAAGGCTAAAACACGTTACAACATCCGACTCTCCATTCGTAAAGGTGTAAAAGTTCGGGAAACTGGCTGGGATGATTTGGATGTGTGGTACGCTCTATATCGTGAAACGGCTCTGCGTAATGGTATCTATTTACACGAACAAAGCTATTTTAGAGCCGTATTAAAAGCCAAAACTACTTGTACGCAGTCGCCAGCTAAAGTTCATCTTTTAATTGCTGAAGCAGAAGATACGCCATTGGCAGCTATTTTTTTAGTAATTTCAGGTCGTCGTGCTACTTATTTATATGGAGCATCATCCTCTACTAAAAGACATTTAATGGGTAGTTACGCAGTGCAGTGGCGAGCGATTGTTTTGGCCAAAGAAGAGGGATGTACTGAATATGATATGTTTGGTATAGCTCCCAGACCTGATCCCAATCATCCCATGTGTGGGTTGCATCGTTTTAAAACTGGTTTTGGGGGTACTATTCATCATAGTTTAGGGAGTTGGGATTACTTGTTTCAAGAAGAAAAATATAATTACTTAGCGGCACAAGAGATTGTGCAACCAGGATATCATATCACTTAAAAGTTGTGTCTATGTTAAAAACAACCATTAAAGAGGCAGATTTCACTTTTGACGAGCTTAATCAAGCTCTTCAATTACTAAATTATCGACTGGGTGAGGGCTTTTACAGTTATGAAATGGTGGAGTCCTACAATAAAGAGCCTTCGAAAATACTTTTGATGGCTTTTGGGGATAAAGAGTTGTGCGGAGTTTTTACGGGGGAGATAGTTTCTAAGGAGAGTAAAAATGGAGTAGCACAACTCATAAAATCCAAAAGTGATTCTGATTTGGATATAGGGATTTTGCAATCGTTGGCAATTGCCGAAGATGCTGAGAATAGGGGTGTTGGAACTTTATTGATCAAAAAGGCCGTTTCAGTTTTTAAACAACGGGGTGTTGTAAAAATGGGGGGGCATGTTTGGAGCCTATCTGATAACCGTATGGCACAAATACTATTGGCTTTGGGATTCAGAAAGATGGCCTTTTTACCAAATTATTGGTCTAAAAGTAGTCTTGAACGAAACTTTCAATGTCCCAAGTGCGGTCAGCCGCCTTGCAAGTGTACCGCTATTGTTTATACTTATAATCTTTAAAGTGTCTATCTAAAAATGGAGCGCTTTTCTTTAGGGTCGTCTCGTAGTTTTTTTCGCTCGTAAGATTGAATTTCTTTCACAAAAGCATCTCTAAAATTCTCTTCAGGTGTAGGTGCTGGGGATAACAGCAATTTCCCATCGGGTGAAATAAGATAATAGGCGGGCACAGCCATGATATTATATTCATCTAAAATTTGTGGGTAGGGGAGGATATGCAGGAAATCCCATTTTTGTTTGTTCTGTTTAAGATAGGATTCCATCTCTTCTCTATTTTCATTCATCACTACCGTGACAATTTCTAAGTTTTTTTTGAAAATAGATTGTAGCTGAATCATGGTTTCTAAATCTCGCTGGCAAGCGTAATTTTTCGTGTGCACAAAATTGAGATAAATAAATTTGCCTTTGTAATCTTCTAACGTTCGCTTTTGTCCATCTTGGTTGTAAAGAATAAAATTGGGTGCAGGCGATCCTGAACGTAGTTTGGTCAGTTTTTGATGCAATGCGTGGGCTATATCTCTTATTTGATATGTGGTACCTTCTGTTGTAGCACTTTTTGCAATTCGTATAACATTCGCTTCATTCATCGATTGATTGTAGAATCCTTGAAAGATTCCATACAATAAGATAAGTTCACCTAATTCACGATGCTGGTTAAAGAGACTGTCTTTTACTATTGTATTGGATAGAATTGAAAAGCTGGCTTTTGTTTTAAATTTGCTTTCAAGTGAGTCTCTAACCGATTTTTCAAAACCGCCGAGCACGAAATTTTTAAAAAGTAGCATGAATGCATCGGTGTAAGCGGGTAATTCATAATTTATTTCTTGATGTAAGAAATTCCGAGAAATAATCTCCCTTAATTTCCTCGGACTGCTTGCCATCCAAAGTCTAATATATGTTAGCTCTTTGTGTTGAAGAAACAGTGGATCTGTATCAAGAAACTTCTCGTCAAGAAATGTTTGAATCTCATTGGCTCTTTTTTCATCACTGTTTCTGGATATCGCCAATGCTTCTTTATTGAACAGGTAATCGAAATATTCAGTGAATTCTAAAATTTGGCGATTCAAATTGCGCGCTTCTTTGTTTATGATGCCAAGAGTGGTTATTTCTGGAGAGAAAAAAGGATTTAATTTTTCTTGCTCTTCTTTTAGTAGAAATGGGGGCATTTGAAT
>CAZJDS010000034.1:0-14554 GCA_964544795.1 uncultured Alkaliflexus sp.
CTCAATCAACTAGATGAAGAGGCATACGATCATAATTATGTTTTAAATGATAAAGAGGGCGAGCTAAGAAGAGTGGGTTTTGTTAAAGAAAATGATTCTGGACGAACCTTAGAGGTGTTCACCACAATGCCAGGAATGCAACTTTATACGGGTTATTATTTAGATGGAAATCATAAGAATAATGGGCGAAAATTTGAAAGATTTGAAGGTTTCTGTTTGGAAACTCAATATTTCCCCGATTCTCCCAATCAACTTCATTTTCCTTCTGCCATAAGTTCACCATCACAACCTTTTGAACACACTACCGTTTATAAATTTGGTGTAAAATAGAAGGTTATCAGATAGATATTCAAATTAACTTTAAAAACATGGGTTCAATTATTGACTATTTTGAGGAGAGAGTTAATAAATATTCAGATAATCCGTTGGTCTGGGAAAAAGAGGAGGCGATCTATAAACCCTTTTCTTATCAAGAGATAAATGATAAAGTTCAAAAGTATGCGGCGGGATTAATTGAACTGGGCATTGAGAAAGGCGATCGCATTGCCCTATTATCAGAAGGGCGAAAAGATTGGCTTATTGCAGAACTGGCTATATTACATGCAGGAGCCATTAATGTTCCCTTATCAGTAAAACTTGAAGAAGCCAACGACTTAGTTTTTAGAATCCAGCATTCAGATAGCAAACTAGTTATCGTCTCTGAATTTCAGTTAAGCAAGATTAGAAATATAAAAGACGATCTCCCGCTTCTTGAAAATGTTTTGATTTTAGATCCTATTCAAGAGGTTGAAAAAGATGAAATCACTTGGACAACTATTTTTGAATTAGGTGAGAAGTTGTTGAATTCAGATGCAACTATAGTTGCTGAACGCTGCAAAAAAATTAAACCGGATGACATTGCCAACATCTCCTATACATCTGGTACAACAGCCGATCCCAAAGGAATCATGCTCTCACATAGAAATTACACTGCAAATGTTGAGCAAGCATTCAGTTATATTGATATCCCTGCCCATTTTAGAACATTGGTTGTTCTTCCATGGGATCATGCTTTTGCACATACTGCTGCCCTTTATGCCTTTATGTATAGAGGAGCATCTATCGCCGCAGTGAAAGCTGGACGAACTGCCAACGAAACGCTTAAAAACTTTCCAAACAATATTCTTGAAATACAACCGCATGTATTAATGAGCGTTCCTGCATTGGCCAAGAACTTTAGGAAAAATATTGAAAAAGGAGTGCAAAGCAAAGGCAAAGTTGCATGGATGCTATTTCAATTAGCCATGGCTCACGCATTTTGGTATAACGGAACTGGAGATAACAAGGGAAAAGGATTAAAGAAAATTACCTATCCTTTAAGCATCTTATTTGATAAAATACTTTTCAAAAATATCAGAAAAGCTTTTGGAGGGAATCTCAAATTTTTCATTGGCGGAGGGGCACTCTTAGATATTGATTTACAAAAGTTTTTTTATGCTATAGGAATTCCAATGTATCAAGGGTATGGCTTAAGCGAAGCAGCTCCTATTATATCTGCCAATACGCCCACATACCACAAGATGGGATCATCAGGAAAAGTGGTTAAAAATTTGGAGATAAAAATTTGTAATGAAGAAGGAGTTGAAGTTAAAACTGGAGTTTCAGGAGAAATAGTGGTTAAAGGAGAGAATGTAATGCTGGGTTATTGGAAAAACTCTCTTGCTACAGAAGAAACAATTAAAGATGGCTGGCTCTATACAGGAGATTTGGGTTTCGTAGATAAACAAAGCTACCTATACGTTTTGGGTCGATTCAAAAGCTTACTTATTGCCTCTGATGGTGAAAAATACAGTCCAGAAGGTATTGAGGAAGCTATAGTTGACAACTGTTCGTTAGTTGATCAATGTATGCTCTTCAACAACCAAAGCCCTTTTACAACTAGTATTGTCGTTCCATCCAAAGATGGAGTAAATAATTTGCTAAAGAAAAAGGAGTTCGATACTGAAGAGGAAAAGAATGAATACATACTTACTTCTCTTCAAGACGAAATCAATGATTTTAAGAAAGGAGGAAGATTAGATACTCTTTTCCCTCAAAGATGGCTCCCAACTTCCATTATTATAGCTGAAGAGCCATTTTCTGAATCAAACAAAATGCTCAACAGCACCATGAAAATGGTTCGCAGAGTTATTGAGAACAGATATATGGACGATATTGAATATTCATTCTCCACGGAGGGAAAAAATATTTTAAATGAAAGAAATTCTGAAGCCATAAAAAAAGTATTGTAAGATGATGTAGTATCAACTAAACAAAATAAAACTTTGAGATATTAAAAAATTGATCTAAGTTTAATTAGAATATTTTAACGAAAAACGAAACAAAAATAGGACTAATTACGAAAAAGGATAGGAAGGCTTTATGCAGTATAAAGCAACTCATTACCTAAATTACTTAAGTATATTGCAAAATCATTTTTGTTTTGATTAAATTTCCCCAAATTTGGGGCAAAATAAACAGCCCTACACTAATTATTTTTATAAATGTGCGCAGTACCAAAAATATGGATTTTTATTTTATTGGCAATCCTATTCTATCATCAGGAGTCTAATGCTCAATTTAATAAAACCAAAGGATTTGATTTAACAGCTGGTTTGACCTTAACCCCCAAAGTAGGAATGAATCTCTTCTTTGGCGATTTGGTCGATTCATCAAGCGAGAGCTACTCATTCGGCATTACTGCTGATAGAGAAATGACAGAGTTTCTTACTATCAGAACATCCTTTATGGGAGGAAAAATGAGAGGAGAGCAAATCTTCCCTTCATTAGGAACTCCTTATGCTACTTTTGAAAATTTCTATGTAGATTTTCTTGTAGGTGGAACATACAGACCATTGAATCATTTCTTAGGTTACTTTAAAGAAAGGACAGTAGAGCCCTACGCACTTTTGCAAGGGGGGCTCATCTATTACAATAGTACGGAAACTTGGGGACCCGCAAGCAAATCAACCCCTGGATCCCGACCTGGAAAAGAATGGCGATCAGAGAGCGGAGTTGCTCCCGTTATATCTGGTGGCGGCGGTCTTAACTTTTGGATCAATCCTAGCATTAGCGCAAATATTGAGTTTCACGGAAATTTGGCTTTTTCTGACCAATTAGATGCGCACGACTCTTGGTATGACTCCTGGGATCCAAAAGAGGGCGTCCATACCACAGATCCCTATGATTTTTATTATGTAGTGTCTGCGGGGGTCATCTTTACAATTAAAGATAGTAAGTTTAAAAATCACCCAAAATTCAATATACACAGTTATCGTAAAACCAGAAAACTTTATAAACCTTCCTCCAAAAAGGTTACTAGAAAAAGACCTAGTGCGCATAAGAAAAAGAGATTCCTTTTCTTTTAAGGTGTAAAAAGTAAATAGAATATAGATTTACAAAGATCTTATATCAAATAAAAAAGCAGTTTGTTGAGGAAATCACAAACTGCTTTTTTGATTTATATAGAAAAATGAATGAATGTTTTTTCTACCTATAAATAGACAAACTTATTATCAATATTTAGTTATTAAAACAGTTTTTTCAATTTGTCGCCAAGCTCTTTGGCTTTTTCTTTTACTTCAGGATTATTCTTAATTTCATCTTTGGCTTTTTCTATTAGCTTATCTGCCTCTTTTTGAATTTCTTCTTTAACTGCAGACTTCACCTCTTCTTTTATGGCCTTGGTAGCATCACTCATATCCAGTTTTAGTTTTGGATCATCCACACTACCCGTAATTTTAATTCCTACCAACACGTCGCCACCTGAAGTAGGAAGCGAGCCTCCTAAAAGGCCTGCCACACTGCTTAATTCTGCACGACTAACGGGCATTCTCATCCGATAATCCATCGTTTGATCAAGGTTCTGCGAGCCTTCAATATTCAAACTCTTGCCAAATACATTGACATCAAAAGGTTTTACTTTCACATCACCATTTTGAATGGTAAAATAAACCAAAAGATCTTGCACATTGGCCACTTTATATTTGTCGTTTTTAAGAAGAGCAGCCAGATTGTCCTGCACTTTCGATCCCTCAATAGTCAAGTTTGTAGAAGAGAATTCCCCACCGCCATTCAATGTATTTAAGATTGGTGAAAACTCTTCTCCAATTAAAGAAGTAAAATTAAGCTTCATAGAAGCCTTCCCTTTTGCTAACTTTGCCACCGGCAATAATGAATCAACCATACTAAAAGAATTGGCAGCCTGATTAATATCAATGGAGTTCACAGCAAGATCAAACTCCATAAAGGGTTTCAGAGTATCCTGCGTATTGTACTGACCGTTCATAAGCACAGAACCATTAAGCAAGTGGGTATTCACTTTATCCATTACAACCCGTCCATCTTTTACGACCAAAGTTCCTTGGGTATTATTTATCTCCAACTTATCAAATAAAATCTTATCGATTTTAGTAGTCATAACAAAATCAATATTTTTAGGAATCATTACAGTTTCTATGGGAGCTTCATCAGAAACAGCCTCTTCCTCTTCATCTCCTCTCAATGCCATCAATTCATTGGCATTGATAAATTTCGAGAAATAGGTAAGCTTTCCTTTTAAAACAGCATCTTTCAGCACATAAGAAAGGTAATTTTCTAATTTACCATTCAATTGAAAATCACTCTCGCCCAATCGACAGATAAAACTTTTTAGCTCCACAAATTGAGGCGTAAAATGCATATCTGCCGCATCAATAAAGATACCGTTAGGTAGATCAGGACTTCTAAATTCAAAACCTGTGAGATTTAAAAAACCGTTGGCTTTAACTTCTTCAAATTTTTCTGCTTCTAGGGTATTATAATCTCCATCCACCATTAAATCAGCTTTGAGAACTCCTTTTAACTCTATATTCTCAAGTTCCACAGCATCCATCATAGCCGCTAAATCTATAATACCTTTCATTCCTCCTTTAAAAGTGGCATTTGAAATAGGAGTAACAACTTTTAAGTGCGCATCAAAAGGAGATTGATCCAGTTCAAAATGAAAAGTTTTTATTTCAGCTACAGTATTATCCATGGATCCACCTGGATTGTTAACAACCATATTTATCCCAATATTATCGATGCTTTTTGGTAAATCAGGATATTGAACTTTTCCATTAGCTACTTCAAAAAGAAGATTAAAAGCTGGAAGATGATCGGTATCAACATAAATACCTTTTGCAGTTGCTTCAATAGCTAGGGTTCCTTCAGTTTTTAAGTCTGCTAAATCGGCAGCAAACACATCGGGAACCAATGCCAAAAGAGTTTTAAAATCTGTTGCGCTTGAAGCCAATCGAATATCCATATCGTAGCTCTCATCAAGCATCGTAAAATCACCCTCAAAAAACAACGGTATTTTATTAAATAATATCTCATTGTCTTCAAAAGTGAATTTCATATTGTCAAGATCTGCACCAATTTTTGCAGTTAAATCTACTGTAGATTTAGAAAGGTATTGCACTCCTTCCATATTAACATTCAATGCGGCAATTACACCTTGGATTTCTATAGTAGTGTATGATTCTGTCATATCCCCTTTCATGGCAAAATTAAGACCATTGAGAGTTGTTACAAGATCCATTGTTGCATCGGAATATCCCAATTTACCATCTTGAATTTTAATCGACCGAAGCTGAATGGTAAAATCAGAGGTTTCCTCATCCATATCCTCTTCTACTTCTACTTCATCCGATTCAGGAGCAATATCCCAATTTGCAATTGAGTCGGCATCCACTTTAAGGTTGATAGAGGGTTGATTTATGAGTATAGATTTAACTTCAATCGCATCACCTTTAATGGCGCTTATCACATCAACTGCTAAAGAAAACCTTTTCACATAGAGCAGCGTATCACCCTCAAAAGGAGTTTTATTAATTATAGTCATTCCATCCAAACCAATTCCCAGATTTGGGAAATTGCGAATCAAAGAGAGTGATAATGCATCCCAAGAAACAGTAGCATTCACCTCCTTATTAATAATTTCTTTTACTTTGTTCTCAATGGATCCCCTAAAAACATAGGGTAAAACCAAAAGCAACAAAAAAATAACAGCAAGGCTGCCGAAGAAAATTTTTAAAAAGCGTGCCATAAGATAAGTGTTTTAAAGTGCGATAAAATGAAAATCAAATCTAGTGAAAAAGAAGACAATTCATTGAAATTAGAAAGTTAGAAAAGTGTCAAACAACCATTTTGTTGATTAAGCGCCACATAAAAATCCAAATAAGTAAATTCATTCACAAGAGTATGGCTAAAATAATGAATATAAATGATTTTCATTGCATTTTTTCTTTAATTTGAAAAGTTTTAAGAACCATTATATTCCTAAAAATGATTCACGATTTAAAAATCTTGTATAATAAAGTGTTTTCTTCCTTGGCGATGAAAAGGACTTTCTTTCTGTTGGGGTTGATGGTTATTGCAGCACTAATTTCACAAAAAATAAAAGAACCTAAAATAAATAGAGAACTCGAAGCTCCAAAGCAAAGCAAATTACAGACAGAATTTGGTTATGCTTCCTATTATGCAGATTTCTTTAAAGGGCGAAATACAGCCTCGGGTGAGCAGTTTCACCAAGAAAAATTAAGTGCAGCTCACCTTACTCTACCATTCGGCACTAAAATAAAAGTGACCAATACTGAAAATCAACATTCTGTGATAGTAGTGGTGAATGATCGAGGACCGTTTGTAGCAAATAGAATTATTGACTTAAGCAAAGCTGCATTTAATCAGATCAGTGATCTTAAACAGGGGGTAATATTTGTAAAAGTGGAGATAGTGAAGGAGGATATCTTCCCGCAAAATTTCCACAAATCGATGAAAAAATAAATGCCAATTAGAATCAAGGTCATCCGATTAGAGAACGTTCTCTTCTACACTGAAAACCAAATAAGAAAAATAGTGTACTTTTGTAGAAATGATAGGAGATAAATGATGTAAACCGCTATCATAATCCTTATCATATTCTAATAAGCATGTTTTATTTTTTAAGAATATTATTGTGACCATACCAAGTTCCCTTCAACAACTCTACAAAAAGTGGGCAGGAGAAGCACCCTTATCCATCACTCTATTGCCTGCTTCGGGTTCATACAGAAGTTACTACCGCATGAGATCAAGCGGCGCAAGTGTGCTTGGTGCAGTAAATTATGATGTGAGCGAAAACATTGCATTTGTTGGATTTAGCCGATTTTTCGAGTCCCAAGGATTTAGAGTTCCAAAGATTTTTGCAGTTGATGAAAAAAAGGAGTGCTATTTATTAGAAGACTTGGGCAATCAAACATTATTTGATCTGCTGACAACAGAACGTCACAGTTTGGAAATCCCTGATCAAATTGCTTCCTTCTACAAGGAGTCGTTAAAACACCTTATCCAATTTCAATTAAAAGGGCGTGATATAGATTTTTCTTTGTGCTATCCTCGCGCCAGTTTTGATAAACAGTCTATGATGTGGGATTTGCACTATTTTAAATATTATTTTTTAAAATTAGCCACCATCCCTTTTGATGAACAATTGTTGGAAAATGATTTTAACAAATTTGCAGAGCATCTACTAGAAGTAGATGGCGACTATTTTATGTATCGTGATTTTCAGAGTCGGAATATAATGGTAGTGGATGGAAAACCTGCATTCATTGACTATCAGGGTGGACGAAAAGGACCACTTCAATATGATCTGGCTTCACTGCTTTTTGATGCCAAAGCAGATTTACCCCAAACATTTCGTGAAGAGATGCTAAGTCACTACATTTCCCTCCTATCGCAAGAAATAAGCTTGGATGAAGCTCTCTTCAGAAAACACTATTATGGTTTTGTGCTTATACGAACTATGCAGGCGATGGGAGCTTATGGATTTAGGGGTTTCTACGAAAAGAAAGAGCATTTTTTACAAAGTATTCCTTTTGCCATCCAAAATTTAAAATATGTATTGAAACAACTTTCTATAGAAGAAGAGTTCCCAATGTTACATAAAGCACTCACCGAAGTAGTCAACTCACAACGGCTGTTGGAAATAGCAGAAGAAGGCAAGCTAACTGTTACCATCAATAGCTTCTCTTATAAAAGAGGAATTCCCATCGATTATTCTGGCAACGGAGGGGGTTACGTCTTCGATTGTCGGGCCATTCATAACCCAGGAAGATATCCTGAGTACAAAGAAAAGACAGGAAGAGACCCTGAAGTCATTGCTTTTTTTTCGCAAGAACCAGAAATGGACGAGTTTTTAAACAACGTTTACAAAATGGTAGATAGCTCTGTAGAGAAATATATTTCAAGAGGATTTAAACATTTAATGGTTAATTTCGGCTGTACGGGAGGACAGCACCGCTCGGTTTTCTGCGCCGAACAATTGGCCAAATATCTTATAAACAAATTTCCTGTTAAAATAAATTTGAAACATGTGGAGCAAGAGATGCGTTCATAAATAGAGATCTCACTAAATCAAGTCAAGTAATTTTACAGGTCAAGTAAAAAACAAACCGTCGTAACCTCTTTAAATTCTCCTATCCCTATGTAATAATATAAATGTGATTGTTTAACAATCAAGAGGTTGACTACACACAAAATATAGAAAACAACAATTTATGAGCAGTTTATTACCATTGATGATCATACTTCTCTTTCTCTCAGCATTGGCTATTCCAATAATGAAAAGAATTGAGATTAAAAATCCTGCTCTACTTTTAGCTATTTTACCAACCACTATATTTGTTATCATATTTAATGAGCTTTTAGCTCTCGATCAACACAGTTTAGTGCTTATAGAATCGGGGTGGGGATTCATGAATTCTATGGAATTTACTTGGCGATTAGATGGGCTAAGCATTATTTTTGCACTTATAATTAGCGGAGTAGGCAGTTTAGTATTAATTTATTCGTACTACTACATGGCAGAATATCAGCGGAAAGGTCATTTCTACACCTATCTAATGATCTTTATGGGAGCCATGCTGGGACTTGTCTTGACCGATAATTTAATGGTATTATTCATTTTTTGGGAACTCACAAGCGTTTCCGCCTTTTTCCTCATCGGTTTCCATCATCATTTACAAAAAATAAGACAAGCTGCACAACAAGCATTGTTGGTTAATGCTTTTGGAGGAGTTGCCCTCCTATTTGCGGTAATTCTTACTGGTCATATTGCGCAAACCTATCGCATCAGCCAATTATTGGATTCAAGTATTCACTTGGGCAACCATCCTCATTACTACTTGATCTTAATTTTAGTATTGTTAGCGGCCACCACAAAATCAGCTCAATTTCCATTTCATTTCTGGCTGCCAAAATCTATGACAAGCCCTACACCTATAAATATTTACCTGTACAGTGCTACTTTAGTCAACACAGGTGTCTTTCTTCTTTTTCGTTTGCATCCAATAATGGGCGGCACTTTTATTTGGCGTTACGTACTTATATTGATGGGAGGGATTTCTATGTTCTTGGGTGCATTTTTATCCATGGGACAACGAGATTTTAAAAGAATTCTTGCTTATACCACCATAAGTACACTGGGTATTATGGTTCTACTTATAGGTATGGATACTCCAATTTCTTTAAAAGCAGCATTGCTTCTCTTCATTATCCATGCGCTATATAAAGGGAGTCTTTTTATGGTGGCAGGCATTGTTTATAAAAGCACTGGAACCCATAAAATCTATCGAATTGGTGGCATGTTAAAACATCTTCCTATTACGGCACTGATCACACTTTTAGCTCTCGTCTCAATGGCAGGCTTACCAATGCTGGGCTCAATAGGTAAAGACCTTATCTATGATGCAAAATTACAGATTCCAGTTTTAAATTGGGTGCTAATTCCAATGGGAGTAGGTACCAATATTTTGATGGTAGGGATCTCGATCGTTCTAATTTTTGAGTTATTTGTAAAACGCTCAACACCACAAAGTTCTCATATGAGGCGTTCAGAACGAAGTTTTCCTCACTTTTTAATTGTGGCTCCCGCAATTTTAGCCATTACGGCATTACTCTTAGGAATTACTCCTACCCTTTTAGAACTACCCATTACCAATGCTCTTTATTACGTGCATAGTCGAATTGTTCATTCAGATTTAAGTATATGGCATGGATTTAACGAAGTGTTGGTATTAAACATCTTTACCGTTTTATCAGGATTCTTAGTATTTCTTCTCCGACGGCCCATATCATTTCAAATTTTTAAATTGACAAAATGGCTGAATAAATTCACAAACAGAGATCTATAATGATATTACTCTCATTCATATTGTTGCCACTGCTATCTATGATTTTATCATTGATGATAAAAAAAAGTGGAGCCAACAAAAGAGCAGCACTATTCATGGCCAGTATCAACTTTTTATGGTCACTCATACTTGTCCCAGTCATACAATCTAAAGAGATGTTGGTAGTTCAAATAAGTGATTGGAATAAACTCCTATCTATCACATTAGTGGCAGATCGATTTTCTATTTTCATGTTGCTTATCTCCTCTTTTCTTTTTTTTGTTATAACCATCTACTCCACCCAAGCTATAAAAAAGTCAACACGTAAAAATGGGTTTTTCGGTTTTGCATTTGCTGTTTTAATGGGTGTAAATGGGGCTTTTCTGGCAGGCGATATCTTTATATTATTGATCTGGTTAGAAGTAATAGTGCTCTCTTCACTAACACTTATTACTCTTAGGGGGAAACCAACTAAACTAAAAGGAACCCGAAAATATTTACTTCTCAACCTTCTCTCTACCTTTTTAATGCTGAGTGGAATTTCATTCATTTATTACAAGGCAGGGACTATAAATATAGCCGCCCTATCACAGCAAGTAAGCCAAATAAAGGATCTTTCTCCTATCGCCTTAGGATTAATATTGATCTTAATAGGGCTCTTCGTAAAAGGAGCGCTGTTTCCTCTTTACTATTGGAATACAAAATCTGGCAAATTGTCACTTCCATCCGTCACAGCTCTTTTGGCTGGATTATTAACCAATGTAGGAATTTATATCCTCATACGCTTCTACACACTATTTTTACATCACGACCTCGCTCTTTGGAGTCAAATATTGCTTTGGCTGGGAGGACTCTTGATGGTTATTGGTGCTATTGCTGCGTCCATTCAAAATAACTTCCGAAAAATACTCTCATTTCATATTATTAGCCAAGTAGGATATATAATTATTGCTATGGCTTTTAACACTTTAGCTGGGTTAACAGCAGCCATTTTCTTTATAGCCCATAATATGCTGGCTAAAACCAATACCTTCTTAATTGCTGGCTGGATCTTTAAAAGTAGAGGCACGTTGAACATAAAATCTTTAAGCAACGTAATTAGACAAAGTCGCATTTGGGGTTTCCTTTTTTTTGTTTCTGCTTTTAGTCTTGCTGGACTGCCCCCTCTAAGTGGATTTGCAGGAAAATTCCTTGTCTTAAAAGCAGGTGTAGATTCACATCATATTGCAATAAGTTTAGTTGCATTGTTTGTAGGGTTAATTACTCTTTTCGCAATGGTGAAAATTTGGTTAGAGGTGTTTTGGAAAAAAGCTTCCACTAAAAACACCTCTTCAACTCCTCCAGTGAAAGTGAAAGATCAATGGATGTTGTCTGCCGCTATTATTTTGGCCCTTGCGATTATAGGCATGGGCGTTTGGGCACAACCTATTATAAACTATTGTCAGTCGGCAGCAGCAGATATTTTAGATCCAACAAAATACGTGGGCTATGTTCTCGGTATCTAAATCAAGTGAAGTTTTCTATAAAAGGCAAATTCTGTTATATATGGAAATAAAGTGAATAACATAAAAATACAACCATGATCAATGCAATGATTTTTGCTGCTGGGCTTGGCACCAGATTAAAACCTTTTACAGAAAATCATCCAAAAGCTTTGGCCGAAATAAATGGAGTACCCCTATTGGCGATGGCTCTAAGGAAAATTGAGCGCTTAGGAATTAAAAAAGTGGTGGTCAATGTTCACCATTTTGCGGAACAGGTTATCTCCTTTGTTGAAAAGTATGCAAGCAATAACCTTCAAATTCTAATTTCAGATGAAAGCCAACAACTGATGAATACAGGAGGCGGATTGTTAAAAGCAGCACCATTATTTGACGATTCGGCAGATATTTTAATTTACAATGTAGATGTTATAACCAATGCTCCCATCGAAAACCTGATTAAAACTCATCAACAACAACAAAACTTAGCCACTCTCATGGTGCAAAAACGAGACGCTTCACGTTTTTTATTATTTAATTCAGACAACCAATTAATAGGCTGGAGAAATCCAAAGACAAAAGAGGAGTTATGGGCAAAGAAACCTCTTATTTCTAATGAAATGGGCTTCAACGGTATTCAGATAATACAAGGAAAATTATTAAAACTATTAGATAACGATAGATCTTTTCCTATAATTCCTGAATATATAAAACTCTCTAAAGAATATTCCGTAAGAGGATGGAGTAATTGGAAAGGAGAATGGATGGATGTGGGAACACCTGAAAAACTAAATCAAGCATCCAAATTATTACTAAACTATTCCGAAAAATTAAGAGAACACTTTTTTTAAGTCTAACAACGATTTGATAAAAAAACATGATAATTGCTTATTTACAACAACCTATTGCCTTCTTGGCATTATTCACAAAAAGTAAAAAAAATCAACATCTCTTTTTTATGACTCCATTTTACTGTCATTATGGATAATTGTTTATTTTACAAAACCCATTTTACACAAAGCAAAGCCACTTCTTTGCCTCTCAATAGATATAATACTATCTTTGCGTAACTATAAAAAAATATCTATAATTAACTACCTAAACAATAATCAACCAAATGAATTTACGAAAAAGACGTGTTGTTGTTCGCAACATAGCGCGCCCCTTTGACAGGTTCTTCACTAAAATTTCTAGTGGAGGTATGTTGCTGATGCTGGCTATAATAATTGCACTAATTTGGGCCAACTCTCCCTTACAAGATTTATATGAAATATTATGGAAGGGCCATCTATCCATTGTATTTGAGCCATTTAAGAAGTTAGAACCGATAGATTTTGGACTATCACTACTTCACTGGGTAAATGATGGTCTAATGGTTCTCTTCTTCTTTGTCATTGGGCTGGAGATAAAACGAGAGGTTCTAGCTGGTGAATTAAAATCTTTTCGCCAAGCTATATTTCCTATTTTTGCAGCCATAGGCGGAGTGGTAACACCAATGGCCATCTATTTCTCATTTGGATTAGAAGGCGAAGCAAGTAAAGGATGGGGTATTCCCATGGCTACAGATATTGCATTTTCACTAGCTATTCTGAGCATGTTAGGACCAAGGGTCCCGCTTAGCTTAAAAGTATTTCTGACAGCCTTAGCTATTGCTGATGACTTGGCAGCTATTTTAGTAATAGCACTTTTCTATGGTGGAACTGTAGCATGGCCCTATTTATTTGCAGCTTTTATACTTTTAGCAATTTTAGCAATAGCAAATTACTACGATGTTCAACAGGTCGCTCTTTATGCAGTTTTAGGAATAATCATTTGGTATCTCTTCTTGCAATCGGGAGTTCATGCCACCATTGCGGGTGTATTGATTGCAATGACTGTACCAGCGCGAACAAAACTTCATGCCCGTGACTTCATACCTAAAGTTAAATGGCGGCTTCGAAAATTTGCTAATATCCCCACGGAAGGGCAAAGCTTTTTATTAGATGATGACCAGTTAAACGCTATTAACGATATCGAAATAATAATGCAAGAAGTTCAAAGTCCATTACAAAAAATGGAGCATCGACTAAGCGGTGTGGTGAATTATTTTATTTTACCTCTTTTTGCGTTGTCCAACGCAGGAGTAGTTTTAATGGCATCCGGCTCCTCACTTGCTTCCATTACTGAAGTTTTTACTGCTCTATCATTGATTATAGCAGCCAGTTTAATCTTTGGAAAAGTAATCGGCATTTCATTATTTTCTTGGTTAGCAGTTAAATTCAAACTTGCTGTTAAACCTGAAAAAGTGTCGTGGCTATCCTATATTGGACTTGGATTTTTAGGAGGAATTGGATTTACTATGTCGATCTTTATCGCTACATTAGCTTTTGACGACCCCGCACTTCAAGATCAAGCCAAAATTGGCATTTTTGTTGGCTCTATTATCTCTGGTGTCGCAGGGTTTTTCTTATTAAAATATTCTTTACGACCAAAAGCTAAAATAAAAAAATAGAATAACTACAAAACAGGTTTTTGAGCAACTCCTTTTATCTCTGATCAAAGGAGTTGTTTATTTTACAGCTCCCAACACTCATTAACTAAGTATTATTGTTCATTACAATTAGAGCAGCTATTTTTGCATACTTTTTTATAAACAGAATAATTTTTAATGATCTCTGAAAATTCGCACAACTATAATCATTATCGGTCCAATTTGAATTTGGCCCTTCCCGTAGTATTGTCACAGGCTGGACAGATAGTTGTAGTGTTCGCTGACAATTTGATGGTGGGACAGCTGGGAGCTACACAATTAGCAGCAGCTGCTTTTGCCAACAGTATTTTTCTAGTGGGAATGGTCTTTGGAATTGGTCTTGCGATGGGATTAACTCCTTTAGTGGGAAC